>NZLB01000013.1 GCA_002694075.1 Nisaea sp. | reverse complement strand
GATGGCGATAGGGCCCGGTTTGCCCGAAACCGGTCACCCGCACCATCACCAGACGGGGGTTAATAGCCTTCAAATCCTCCCAGCCAAGCCCCCATTTTTCCATCGTGCCGGTGCGGAAGTTCTCAATCACCACATCGGCGGTGGCGGCCAGCCGTTTAAACAGGGCCTGGCCCTCGTCCGTCGACAGGTTGAGGGTGACGCCGCGCTTGTTGCGGTTGGCCATTTTATACCACAGGCCAACCCCGTCCTTGAGGAAACCGGTGGTCCGCAGCACGTCGCCACGCGGATGCTCGACCTTGATCACATCTGCGCCGAAATCGGCCATCAGCATGCCGATGGTCGGCCCGGCGATGACGGTGGCGGCGTCGATGACGCGCAAGCCGGCCAGGGGGCCGGTGTTTTCGGGGGGGCTTTGTTTGTCCGCTTGATCCATCGCCGCGCTCACGTCAAATCGGGTTCCGGCACCGCGAAATCGGCCGGGTTAAGGAAAATAGTGGTGCGCTTGGCGAACCGCGGCAGAGCCTCGTTGAACGCTTCGCGGCGATGCCACAGCCGGGCGTTGTCCCACATCACCACATCGCCATTGCGCCAAACGTGGGTGTGAACGAACTCCGGGCGCAACATATGGGCGCTTAGGGCGGTGATCAGCTCCTCGGTTTCGCCCGCCTCGAGCCCGTCGATCTCAAAGGTCTTGTTGGGATCGAGATAGATCGACTTTTGGCCGGTCGCGGGGTTTTGCAACACGATGTCATGGGTTGCCGGCGGGGTGCGGGCGTTCAACTCGGCCACCCGCGCTGCGTTATTGGCGAAATCTTGCTGAAAACTAACGTCGGACCGGTTGCCATAGCGGCAAGTCGCGCGGCGGCCGTCAATGCGTGCCCGCAATTTGTCCGGCAAAGCGTCATAGGCCAGCTTGGTGTTGCAAAACGAGGTGCGGCCATCGCCCTCGGGCATTTCGATGGCGTAGAAAATCGAGCCCGAGGCCGGTCGTTGGCGATAGACCTGGTCATGGTGCCAACGCACTTCATAGCTGCCAAGCCCACCGAGCGCGGTGCCGTCAGGCCGTTTCAAGCTGGTGATATAAATGATCTCGGGATTAAGAGGCGAATGCATGTCGTCGCGGACAATCAAGTCAAGATCGCCGAAACCGCGGCTAAACGCGACTTGCTCGGCCTCGGTCAAGCTTTGACGGCGAAACAACAGTAACGGCTCTTGCTGCCACAGGCGGTAAATGGCGGCGAAACTGTCCCCGTCCAGATCGGCCAGGTCGACGCCCTGCACCTCCAATCCGAAATGTTCCGACAACGGCTGTGTTTGCAACTCCATCCCATTCTCCCCCTTTTGCGCCCTTTGGCGCGCCGAGCAACGGCGATAGCTTAGTCCGGACCGCCGGACCCGTCCAAGGGCGGTTTGCGCCCGCCCGTCCAAGTCATTAGATTGCGCTTTTTCTTAATCGAAAAAAAAGAGGCATTATGCGCATTGCGATCATGGGGGCCGGCGGCGTCGGCGGTTATTTCGGCGCCTTTTTGGGCGAGGCCGGCAATGACGTGACTTTCATCGCCCGCGGCGCCCATCTGGAAGCCATGCGGCGGGACGGGCTGCGCCTCAAGGGCGCGCGCGGCGACATCCATCTCAGCCCGACCCAGGCGACCGACGACCCGGCGACGGTCGGGCCGGTCGATATCGTGTTGTTCGCGGTCAAACTCTTCGCCACCGAGACCGCGGCCGCCGCGATTCGGCCGTTGGTCGGGCCGCGGACGGCGGTGATCAGCTTGATGAATGGCGTCGACGGGCCGGAACGAATGGCCGCCATTCTGGGCGAGGCGGCGGTGCTGCCCGGCGCCGCTTACGTCTCAGCATTGATCACCCACCCCGGTGAGATCACTTATACCAGCGACATGTCGTCAATCGTCTTCGGCGAATACGCCGGCGGCGCCAGCGCCCGCGGCGAAGCGTTCGCCGAGATCTGCTGCGCCGCCGGCTTCGACGCCAAGGTGTCGGCCGACGCGCGTGCCGACCTGTGGAACAAATTCGTGCTACTGGCGACCAATTCGGCGCTCACCGCCGGCATTCGCAAGCCCGCCGGNGAAATCTATTCCGATCCCGATTTACAAGCCCTTGCCCGCGCCATGATGGAAGAGGTGGTAGCGGTTGGCCGAGCCAAGGGCATCGCCCTGGACCCGGAAATCGTGGAAAAATCGGTGGCCATGACCCAAAGTTTCCCGCCCGGCATGTACGCCTCAATGTACCACGACCTCAACCAGGGCAAACCGATGGAACTCGACAGTCTGTCCGGCTATGTCCGCCGCGAGGGTCTGCGCCTGGGTGTGCCAACCCCGCATCACGCGACCGTTTGGGGTCTTTTGAAACCCTACCGCGACGGCGCTTAGGCGGCCGCCAGCTTATCCATCATAGCCGCCATATTTTNGTGGAAATGAACAATCGCCGGCTCGAAGCGGCCGAAGGTGAGATGGCTGTTACCGCCGGTTTTAAGGCCGCNGAAAATCGCGTTGGCGGCCTCGCGGTCCTCGGTCAGGCCGCCGTCTTTCAAAAAGGCGGCGTCTTTTTTGGCNCGCTCCAAGCTCGCTTCCGGATCGTCGCCGCGGTTGGACAGGCGGTAGAAGACATACTCCGTACGGTCCGGCGCCAAGGGTTCCAGAATGATCAGATGGGTGTGGTGCGAGAGCACCGAGATATGGGTGTTCGGGAACAACTGAAACACATCGGTGACCATGCCCTGCAAGCGGCGCTCGGCCGGCGGCACATCGCGCAATTTCTCAATCCGCCGGAACGGGAAAATGATGCGTGAATTNGGACCGAAGGTCTCCACCACATTGAGATTGTCAAAACCNAAGGGGTAGAAGCTTTCATTATGCAGGGCTTTGATGTGATAGCCCTCCATCGAGGTTTCAGCGGCCAATTTCCAATTCGTCGGGTCGCTGAACGCGCTGGCNTCAAAAACCTGCTGTTCCGGCGCCAGCAAATCGGGCACCGCCGCGAGGGCGCCNGGGTCCAACGCGGTGTCTTGGGTGACCCACACCAAACCNCCTTGTTCAATCGCGCCGGCGACCGGCACCAGGCCATGGGCGGCTTTGTCGACGTCGGGAAAGCCACCGCGCCCCGGGGTGTGGCGAAGCGTGCCGTCCAGTCCGTAAGACCAAGCNTGATAGGGACAGACAAAGGCCCGCGCGCAACCACTGCCCTCGGCCACAGGCATGCCGCGATGGCGGCAAGTGTTGCGGAACACTCGCACCTGATGATCTTCGCCGCGCACCGCCAGCAAGGGCGTACCGGCGGCCTGACGGGCGACATAATCGCCGACGGCGGGCAGCGCCNCCGACGGGCAAAACGGTACCGGCAACCGGCGCAGCAGGGTCAATTCGGCCTCAAACCGGGCGTCGCTGTGNTAATGGTCGACCGGCTCGCGCCAGGTGGCCGCCCCGGTATCGGTGGTTTTATGATCGATGTGGTGAAAGATCCGCGCGATGGCGTCGGCGTCATTCAAAACCAGGGACATATCCGGCTCGTNAGCGATGTGGCATCGCNNGCCAGCCTAGCCAGCGGCGCCGGCCCTGTCCATCGCCACACGGCCGCCGTCAGCCGGCCGGCCAACTGACGTGGGCCAGGGTGGCGGNGGTGCAGTAGAAAATCCCACCGGCGCCATCGGGCGTCAAAAACATGCCATTGGCCAACCGCGCGCCGGTGGCGACCCTGTCGATCAGCGCGCCGCTGGCCAGGTCGACCACGATCAAGTCGTCGCTGCCTTNCGCGGTGAAATCGTTGATCACCAANTCGCCGCTGTCNGGAAAGACCACCGGTTGCATGGACGGCCGCACANCGTCGAGGCGCCAAGCGACGGCGAGATCGTCGCCGTCGCCGGTCACCCCGGCGAGGCCGCCATTGATGGAATCCCAGGCGACGCAGNTATTCCATTCCGGCACATGCACCGGCGGCGCGATGATGCCGCCGCCGGCGGTGCCAAAAGGCGCGATCGCCGCGACATCGGTGGGATCTTCCAAATTGATTCGCAGCAGCCGCTGAGCACCGGACCGGGGCGAGGGTAAACGCCAGGACAAATCATTACCCGGCCAACGCTCGAAACGGCCATTGGGAACTCGTTCGTGAATCCGCCGCACACTTAAGATATCGCCGCAATCCATGACCCAGCAAAAGCCGTCCGACAAACAACTGTCCCAGGCCAAGCCCCACGGTCCCGCCGCCTGACGGTAGCGCGGCCGCCAATCGGCAATCGCCAGGTCGTCGCCATGCACCTCTACCCGCCACAAATGCTCGGTGCCCGGGACATAAATCATTTCCCGCCCGTCGGCGGTGATATCGGCGGCGATCCGCCCCATCGAGCCTTCCGGCAGCACCAGCGGCGCGCCGATCACGCGTAGATCGTCGGCCGCCAGCCGGGTGACCGTGGTGCCGCCCTGCCCCTCAAGGCGTAAATCCTTGGTGATCAAGCTGCCGTCGCTGAGGGCGAGCAACCCGTTATGGGAGCGCGCCACCGGCAGGACCGTCTCGGCCTCGACCGACAAATCATGCGGGTTGAGCCGATGCAGATAGGACCCGTTGACCGAATAAATCGCGCCATTGCGATGGGCCAGGATGGCGCCGCACCAGACATGCTCACCGCAGGGCAGTTCGGCCGAAGCAGCAAGCGGCGCCAAGCTATCGCGGTCGATTCGCTCGACCCAACCGAACGGCGGCGGCCCGCTGAATGCCGCCATGGTGCCGCCAAGAAACCATTCGCCCGGCTCGCGCCCGACCACCATGACGTTCCAGCGATCGTTGCGGCGGGCGGTTACCCGGGCCGCGCCGGCGACCGCGCCAAGTTTGCCGGCGGCCGCCTTTTGGCGACGATTGCCGCCGCATTCCACCGGCCAAGGAGCCGGCCAATAACCGGTCTTTTCCTGATCGCGATCCCTATCCGTGGTCATATCCAATCCCCCCAACCGGTCATGCCGGAAGTCTCAAGAAGCGGCCGGCCGCTGTCAATCGCGGCGCGGGGCCTACGAATTTCAGCGCTTTTCGACGAACTCCTTTGTTACCATCGGCGCGCCAGAATTTAGCGGGAGGGAAGCATGATTGAGATCAACGGCATGGCCCACGTCATTTTGACGGTCAGCAATTTTGATAAATGCCGCGAATTTTACTGTGAATTAATGCCGTTTCTCGGCCTGACCAAAGTTTATGACGGCAATAATTTCGTCTATCACGTGGGCGGCCGCACGGCGATTGGCATTCAACGTTGCGCGCCGGATCATATCGGCGAACGTTTCGTGCAAAACCGGATCGGCCTGCACCATCTGTGCCTGCGTGCCCGTAGCGCCGAAGACGTTGACAAGGTTGGTGAAAAACTGCGCAACATGGGAGGGATGATCGACCGTGGCCCGCTGTTTGGCGATTTCGCACCAGGCTATTATTACATCGTCTTCGAAGATCCGGACGGCATCCGGCTGGAGGTCAACTACGTCCCGGGCAAGGGCTTGTTGGCGGGCGCGGATGGACCGCTGGTGCCCAGCGAAGACCCCAACTGGGACCAAAACCCGCCGCGATCTTAGGCGCGCTTGGCTGAGGGAGACGCGCGATGAAGCGTATCGAAAACCGCAAAATCTTGGGCATGCTGACGCCCTCGTCCAATACCGTGCTGGAGCCGATGACTCACGACATTCTGGCCGAACTGGACGATGTCAGCGCCCATTTCGCGCGTTTCCGAGTGACCGAGATCACCTTGTCCGAATACGGCTTGGGGCAGTTCGACATGGCCCCTTTCCTTGACGCCGCCGGCCTGNTGGGCGACGCCAAATGCGATGTCATCGCTTGGAACGGCACCTCGGGCGGCTGGCGCGGTTTCGCCTATGACGCGGAAATTTGCGCCCAAATCGCCGCCACCACCGGCGCCGGCGCGACGACCTCAATCCTCGCCAACAATGATTTGTTCCGCCGACATGGTGTCAGTCGGTTTGGCCTGGTGACCCCTTACACCGACGATGTGCAGGCGAAAATCCTGGCCAATTACGCGGCCGACGGTTTCACCTGCGTGGCCGAAAGTCATTTGGGAATCTCGGACAATTTCGCTTTTTCNGAGATCGACGACCAAACCGTCATCGATGGTTGCCGGCGCGTCGCNGCCGCCAAACCAGAGGCGATTTCGATCATTTGCACCAATATGCGCGGCGCCCATTTGGCCGACCAACTGGAAGCGGAATTGGGCATCCCAATTTATGACTCGATCTCCGTCGTGGTCTTGCGCGCCCTCGAATTGGCCGGTGTCGACCCGGCCCGCGTACGGGGCTGGGGACGGATTTTTTCAATGTCCATGGGGNACACCNAATGAGCAATTTTGATTTAGTTGTAAAAAACGCCCATGTCGCGACCGCCAGCGATACCTTTCACGCCGACATTGGCGTCAAGGATGGCCAAATAACCGCGCTCGCCGCCCGTTTGACCGGCGCCGCGACCGAGATTGACGCCGCCGGTCGCTGGGTCACGCCCGGCGGCATCGACGCTCATTGCCATATCGACCAGCCGAGCAGCGACGGCAGCCAATGCGCCGATGATTTCACCACCGGCACCCGTTCGGCGGCCTGCGGCGGTACCACCACGATCATCCCCTTCGCCGCCCAAATGAAGGGCCAATCCTTACGCGCGGCGGTCGACGATTACCACGCCCGCGCCGATGGNAAAGCGTTGATCGANTANGCCTTCCACCTGATCGTCAGCGACCCGACNCCGGCGGTGCTGGGGCAAGAACTGCCGGCCTTGATCCGCGAGGGATATACCTCGTTCAAGATCTACATGACCTATGACGACATGAAGCTGAANGACCGCGAAATCCTCGACGTGCTNGCCCTCGCCCGACGCGAGCAAGCGATGGTCATGGTCCACGCCGAAAACGCCGAGGCCATCGCCTGGCTGACCGACGCNTTGGAGGGCGCCGGCCTGATTGAGCCGAAATACCATGCCCGTTCGCGTCCGCGCCCGGTCGAACGCGAAGCCACCCACCGAGCCATCGCTCTCGCCGAGATCCTTGACACGCCAGTGTTGCTGGTNCACGTCTCGGCCCGTGAGGCGATCAACGAAATTCGCTCGGCCCAGGANCGCGGNNTNAAAGTGTTTGGCGAAACCTGCCCCCAGTACCTGTTTTTAACCGAGGATGACTTGGCNAAACCCGAATTCGAGGGCGCCAANTGCCTTTGCTCCCCGCCACCGCGGGACGCCGCCAACCAAGCCTATGTGTGGGCCGGGCTCAGCAACGGCACCTTCCAGGTGGTGTCCTCCGACCACGCGCCAACCCGGTTCGACGACGTTAAGGGCAAGAAAATTCGCGGTACCGACGCCGGTTTTCGTTGGATCCCCAATGGCATCCCGGGATTGGAAACGCGCATGCCGCTGTTGTTTTCCCACGGGGTGCTGGACGGCCGCATCACCATTAACCAATTCGTCGCTCTCACCGCCACCAACGCCGCGCGCATTTATGGGCTTTACCCGCGCAAAGGCACCATCACCGTCGGCGCCGACGCCGACATGGTGATTTGGGACAGTGAAACCGCCCGCACCATCCGCAACCAAGACCTTCACCACAATGTCGACTACACCCCTTATGAAGGCATTGCCTTGAACGCCTGGCCGGCGCTGACGTTGTCGCGCGGCACACCGGTTTGGGACGGCGCGGCACCCTTGGACGCCATCGGCCGTGGTCAATTCATGCGGTGCGACCTGCCCGAACCGGCGCGCCCGTCGGATGCCGCNACGGCGCAACCCTGGTTGTGAAAGCGGNCCCCCGCGGCNACCGCTGATACCCATGTCACNNGCGCCGACCAAAGCCGCGACCGACCGNGCCATTTGGCAAATGGCGGCCGCCCAAACCATTATCTGGGCCGCCCTCTACTATGTTTTCCCGGCCATGCTGCCGGCGTGGGAAGCGGATTTCGGGTGGTCGAAAACGACCCTCTCCCTGGCCTTCTCGCTGGCCCTGGTCACCGCCGCCGTGTTCGCCCCGCTGGTCGGCCGGATGATCGACCGGCGCCAAGGTCCGCAAGTGATGACCGCCGGCGCCGTCGGCGGCGCGGTCCTGCTCAGCGTGTTGACCGTCGCCGATCACCCGCTGGTTTTCATCGGCCTGTGGATCGCCATTGGCCTGTGCCTGTCAGCCTGTCTTTACGAGGCTTGTTTCGGCTTCATGACGCGCACTATGCGCGGCGGCGCGCAACGGGCGATCACACGGGTGACCTTGATTGGCGGTTTCGCCGGCACGCTCTGTTTCCCCTCGGCCCATGCCTTAATGACGGCGGTCGGCTGGCGCGGCACCTTGCTAATCTTCGCCGGCGCGGTGATTGTTGTCGGCGCGCCACTAATGTGGCGCGCCGCGGTCACCCTGGAACAGACCCTCGCCGCCAACCCCGACCCGGAAACCGCCGGTGGCGACGACGTGGGAACCCCCTGGTGTTTTTTGCGCACGCCGGTGTTTTGGCTGCTCGCCCTGGCCTTCGGCTTCATCGCCATCGATCACCTCATGATCGTCAGCCATATCCTCGCCCTGCTCGACGACCGCGGCGTCACCCCCGAGCACGCGGTGATCGCCGCCGCCTGCGTCGGGCCAATGCAAGTCACCGGCCGCTTGGTGATGGTCGCGGTCGGCCATCGTTTTTCGCCGACCAGCGCCGCCTTCGGCTGTTTCGTCGCCTTTATCCTCGCCGCCGCGGCGATCTATTTGGCGCCGTTGGCGGGCATCTTGATCGTCCTGTTCATCATGACCCAAGGGGCGGCTATCGGCGTCACCAGTATTATCCGCCCGGTGGTCGCGGCGCATTTGCTGGGGCGGCGCGATTTCGGCGCGATTTCAGGCGCGCTGGCCAGCTTCTACGTCGGCGGCACGGCGATTGCCCCGATGCTGGCGGCCTTGCTGTGGCGGGCCGGCGGCTACGATCTGGTGATTATCGTCGCGGCCGGCTTGGTCGCCCTTGGATTGGGCTTTTTCTTCGCCGCCTGGCGCGCCGCGCCGGTCCAATGACGGCCATGCGGTGAAGGGCGCTAGCTGCCGGCGACCAGGGCGGCGGTTTGCCGGCGCAAGGTGGTGATCACGCTGAGCGCGGTGATTTTACCGGTTTTGGGATTTTCCACCGTCGGCACGTTTTCAATTTTCAAGGTTAGGCGGGCGCTATCCGCCTCCACCACGATGGTGTGTTGATTACGGGTCATCGCCGGGTCGGCCCAGATTTCGAGGCGGGTGCGGTCCGGCCCGATACCGGCCAGGCTAAGGGCGGCGGCGACGTTGACATTNGCCGGAAAGCCCTTGGCGCCCTCGCGGGCGCTGCCGCTGAAAACCAGCTTGGCCTCGCTTANCCCCTCGACGGAGATATCNTTCTCCACCAGNTAGGGCGCGCCGGCGAGGCCCCCCGGCGGCTTGCGCGTGGTCAGGGTGACACTGTCAATGGTCCCCTCGGCCGCCGCCCGCACCGCGTCGAGGCCCAGTAGAGCGCCGGTCGGCACAATAATCTGCGCACCGGTCTGANGCGCCCGGTCGATCAAATCCATATGCGACAGCAGGGCGCCAACACTGATCGGCAGGAACAGACGCCCGGCCGCCACCGCGNTCACGGCGATCTCGCGAAACACCGCCGCTGGCGCCGCCTCGACCACGATATCGCCATGGTCGGCCAACGCGTCNAGGGCCACCACCGGCACCTCCGGCGCGCCNATNGCGGCCAGGTTGGCGGCCGCTTTGGCGTGGTCGCGGGCGGCCACCGCGCCCAAGGTCAGGCCCGGTAGCTCACCGGCCGCCACGGCCCGCGCGACCGCCAGGCCGATGGTTCCGAGACTGCCGATGGCGACGGTTCTCGNATTACTTGTCATGGCATGTCACTTTCTCAGCGCGGCACCCAGCGCTAGCCCAAGGTGAATCCGGCGTAGTCAGCCGCCGCCACCTCATCGCAGTGCGCCCGGTAGGCCGGCGCGCCACCCTGATATTGCAGCACACGGCGGATATTCTTGCCTTCGACATTGCTGTTGACCCCGGTCATCCAGCTGTCGACATGGGTATACAGCATATGGGCGGCCAGTTCATTGATGCTCTCGGTCCACGCGTCCTCGGCCGCGCGGGTGGTTTCGATGTGGCGCAGATNGCGCGCCCGCATATAGCCCATCAAATCGCTGACCCATTCGACGTTTTGTTCGATACAGCGCGGAATATTGCACCGCGCCGCCGCGTTGTGGGGGCCGACGATGGTTAGCATATTGGGAAAATCGGCGGTTTGCAGGCCGAGGAAAGTGCGTGGCCCCTCGGCCCATTTGTCCTTCAACTTGAGACCGCCGCGGCCGCGAATATCAATCCGGTCAAAACCGCCGGTCAGCGCGTCGAAACCGGTGGCGTAGATCAGCGTGTCCAGGTGATGTTCCTCGGCGCTGGTCTTCACCCCGGCCGGGGTGATCCGATCAATCGGCGTTTCACGCAAATCGACCAGCCGCACATTGTCTTGGTTGTAGACCTCGAAATANCCGCTTTCCAGGGGCACACGNCGGGTCCCGAAACCGTGGTCCTTGGGNATCAGTTTTTCGGCCAGCGCCGGGTCCTTGACGCGCTGGCGGATCTTGCCGGCGATGAATTCCGAGGCGGCGGCGTTCGCCTCGGGGTCGGTCGACATGTCTCGGAAATTGCCCTGCCAAATCCCGAAACCGGGCTTGCTGTAAAGCTCCTCGTAAAAGGCCAGGCGTTCGGCCTCGCTCACCTCGAAGGTGGCGCGCGGATCGTTCATATGAATGAAACAGCCCGGTGTTTCTCGGCAACGCGCGAAAATTTGCGGGTAATTGGCCTTGATCTCGGCCATTTCGGCGGCGCTGATCGGGGTGTTGTGGAGCGGCGCCGCCCANTTGGCGGTGCGCTGGAANACNGTCAAATGGCCCACCGATTTGGCGATGGTTTGGATGGTTTGAATGCCGGTCGCGCCGGTNCCNATAATGCCGACGCGTTGGCCGCTGAAGTCGATCGGCTCATGCGGCCAGCGGGCGGTATGAAACGCCCGGCCGGCGAAGCTGTCGCGGCCCTCGATGCGCGGCAGGGTATGGGCCGAAAGCGGGCCAATGGCGGTGATTAAAAAGGTCGCTTGATGGTGCGTGCCGTCGGCCAACGCGATGTCCCAGCCACCCCACGCGTCCTGGTAATGAGCGGCGGTCACTTGGGCATTGAACTGNATGTCNNGGCGCAAATCGAANTTNTCGGCGACGTGGTTGAGATAGCGCAACGTCTCCGGTTGGCCCGAGAAATGCTCGCTCCAGTTCCATTCCTGGAGCAGCTCTTCGGAGAAAGAATAGCCGTAGGTCCAGCTTTCGGAATCGAAACGGGCGCCGGGGTAACGGTTCCAATACCAGGTGCCGCCAACATCACCGCCGGTCTCGAACACCCGCACCGACAGCCCCAATTGGCGCAAACGATAAAGCTGATACATGCCGGCGATCCCGGCGCCGACAATGATCGCGTCNAANCGCGCCGNCGCGTGATCGGGCTCCACNGCGGCCATGCTCATAATTCTCGCTCNCCTCCCGGTTNATGCCCCAGGATATCGCCGGCCCGAAGGTTCTGGCAAGCCAGCCGGACGATCTTGCCATGCCGCCCTATCCGTTCGACACTGAGGGCGTTTAAGTGGAAACGAGGAGCCCATCATGTCGGTGAAAGTCTATAGCCACGGCCGGCCCAGCGTGCGCGGCGTCGGCGGCATGGTCGCCGCCGCCCATCCCCTGGCGACGATGGCCGGCGTGCGGATGTTGCAGGCGGGCGGCAATGCCTTTGACGCGGTGGCGGCGACGGCGGCGGCCCTCAATGTGGCGGAACCTTATATGTCGGGTCTCGCCGGCCTTGGCCTGGCGACGGTCTACACCGCCCATGACGGCCAGTTGCGCAGCCTCGATTTNCATCCNCCGGTACCGCGCNATTTCGACGCCACCCGNCTGACCCGCGCCGAGACCGAGGACGGNCCCAACGCCAGNGGCGTGCCCGGCAANCTCGCCGGTTGGTGTTTTTTGGCGNGCGAATTAGGTCGCCTGCCGCTGAGCCAGATTTTCGCCCNGGCCATCGGTTACGCCCGCGACGGCATCGTGACCTCGGATTTTTTCCGCACCATGACCTTAAGCGGCCTGGACCGCCAGATGCAGCCGGAGTGGCGGACCCTGTATTACGACGGCACCGCCGGCGGCCGGGTCGGCGCCGTGCTGCGTCAGCCGGATTTGGCCAATACCCTGGAGGCCATCGCCAGCGAGGGACCCGGCTATCTTTACGACGGCCCGCTCGGCGCGGCGATGGTGGCCCACATCCAGTCCCTTGGCGGTTGCCTGTCGCGGGACGACCTGGCGGCGGTGGAACCCTTTTGGGAAACCCCGATCAGCGCCCGTTTCGGCGACCTTGAAGTGCATGTCGGCCCGCCGCCCGCCGAATCCTTCCAGTTCCCTTTGACCTTACGGATCCTCGACGGTTTGGATCTTAGCGCCGCGGCCCATCTCTCGGCGGCGCATTTGGACCCGGTGTTGCGCGCCATCCGTCTGGCGGCGGAAACCCGCGTGGCCAACAACAAGCCGTCCCTTGAACGGCTCGCCGAATTGCTCGACGAAGCTCATGTTTCGCGTTTGCGGGAACAGGTGTTGGCCGACGCGCCGGTCAGCGGGCGCACCGAACAATTCGGCGAGGCGCCGAGCCCGGCGGCGGCGGCGGCGCGCGAACACACCACGTCGATGTCGGTGGTCGATGGCGAAGGCAATATGGTGTGCCTGACCCAATCGCTGGGCTCGATGTATGGTTCGGGCGTGGTCATTCCCGGCACCGGCGTGTGCATGAACAACTTCATGAACTGGGGCGATCTCAACCCCGCCTCGCCTAATTTCCTTACCGGCGGCGCCCGTTTCGGCATGTGCTTGGCGCCCTCGATCTCGACCCGCGACGGCGTCCCGGTGCTGGCGCTCGGCACGCCCGGCAGCTATGGCATTTCACAGACGCAGACGCAGGCCATGGTCCACCACACGATCTATGGCTTGGATTTACAAGCCGCCATCGACGCCCCGCGGGCCCGGCTTTGGGACGGCCGGCGCGTCGACATGGAGGGCCGCGTCGAGGCCGATGTGATGGATCAGTTGCGCGCCCGCGGCCACGACATTCAGGCCATCGCGCCATTTTCGATGTCCTGTGGCGGCATGCAGGCGATTGCCCTGGACCCGGCGAGCGGCGCCCTCACCGGCGCCGCCGACTCGCGCCGCGACGGCGCCGCCATGGCGGTCTAAGCGGCCGCTTTTTACGACGCGGGCCGACCGTCGAAGCGATAGGCGGTCATCTCTTCCTGGGCGGCGCGGCGCAGCGCGTGCCATTTTTCCGACCCGCCGTAATAGGCCAAGCTGCCCGGCTCGGCGTTGCCGTCGCCATTGTAATAGGACAAGCAATCGCGCAGCGGGCGGGTCAACACATCGGCGTCCCGGCAATGGGCGGCGTAGGCGTCCTCGGCGGTTACCGCCACATCAACGGTCTTGGCCCCGCGGCGGCGCATTTCGGACAACATCCACACCACATATTCGGCGTGGGAATCGATGGTCCGGATAAAGTTGAACTGGCCGCCGCCGCCTTGTGGGCCGGACATGATCATCAAATTGGGAAAACCCTGGCTGTGCAGCCCGAGAAAGGTGCGCGTGCCGCCCTTGGTCCATTTGCCGGTCAAGGTCTCGCCGCCCTCACCGGTGATCATATTGAAGGTGGAGGTCGCCATCCATTGAAAGCCGGTGGCGTAGATCAACACATCGAGCGGGTAGGCGCGGCCCGAGTGGACGACGCCATCGGCGTTGATTTCCCGCACGCCCTGGGGCGCGGTGTCGACTAAAGTCACATGCGGCAGGTTGAAGGTCGGCAGAAACTCGTCGTGGAAGGTCGGCCGTTTGCAGCCGTAGGGGTAATAAGGTTTGAGGGCGGCGGCAGTGGCCGGATCTTCGACCACCGCGTCAACACGCGCGCGGATCTGCTCCATGATTCGGAAATTGGTGTCGAGTTGTTTTTCGATCAGCTCTTCCGGCGACAGTTTGCGGCCATGGGATTTGCGCTCTTTGAAATCGGCGACCCGGCCGGCGAGATAATCGTCATTGCCCTTGAGCGCCGCGCGCCCGGAGGTAATTTTGGCCAGCCGTTCTCGGCGCGCGCGGGCCCAGCCCGGCTCTTGCGACCAGGCGGCGATCTCCTCCGCCGTGGTGGCCCGTTGATCGCGCACATCAATCGACGAAGGCGTGCGCTGAAACACGTAAAGTTCGCCGACCACCTTGGCGATTTCGGGAATTACCTGCACCGCCGTCGCGCCGGTGCCAATGATGCCGACCCGCTTGCCGGCGAGATCGACATCGTAGTTCCACCGCGAGGTGTGAAAAGACTCGCCCGCGAAACTCTCCATACCCTTGATGCGGGCCAGTTTGGGGGTGGTTAAAATGCCATTGGCCAGGACCACCACCCGGGCGCGCATGCGGTCGCCGCGATCGGTGACCACGGTCCAACGGCCNCTTTCCTCATCCCAAATGGTCTCTTCGACCGTGGTGTGGAACAGGCAGCGGTCGTAGAAGCCNTAGCGGCTGGCGACTTTTTGACAATATTCGAAAATCTCGAAGCCGGAGGCGAATTTCATCGTCGGGAAATAGCCCATCTCCTCAAGCAGCGGCAGATAGCTATAGGCCTCGACGTCGCAAGCGATGCCGGGATAGCGGTTCCAATACCAGGTGCCGCCGACGTCNCCGGCCTTTTCGCAAAAGCGCACGTCGCTGAAGCCGGCGGCCTGCAGCTTGTGCCACAGGACCAACCCCGCGAAACCGGCGCCGACCACCAAAACCTCGCATTCGTCGGTGAGCGCCTCACGCGTCACCGGCGCGGTGGAATAGACATCNGCCAAATAACGCCGAAACTCGCCCTCCATCGCCATGTAATCGGCGGCGCCGCGGCGGGCCTCTTTGAATTGGCGATACTTTTCCTGCTCGACGGCGCTGAAGCTGGCGCCGGGCGGTGGCGGCGGCAGGTCGGTTTGGGTTTCGGCGGTGGCCGCCGCGTAGCCTTGTCCGGCGATCCGCGCACTGGCTTTGGCGGCACGGGTGTTGAAAGCTTTTAGCCCGGTGGCGGGGTCGGTGCGAATGGCGGGATGCATGGGCGGCGGGTCAATGGTTTAAAACGGGATCGTCAACGCAATANCGCCAAGGCTAGACCATCCCTCCCCGTCGAGGCAATGGGGCGAGCGGTCTCACCCCTCGGGATCNGCGTAGCCAAGCCGGCCCATTTTGGCCAACACCCGCGNCATCTCGTCATCCGACAAAACCGGTGGCACGCCGAGGGCGCGGGCATGGACATACATCTTGGCCAAGGTCTCGACCTCGACCGCCAACCACAGCGCCTTGTCCAAACTGGCGCCAAGGCTGATCTGGCCATGCTGGCCCAACAGGCAGGCCATCCGCCCCCGCAAGGCGACGAGCGCGGCNTCGGACAGCTCTTGACCGCCAAAGGTGGCGTAATCGGCGCAACGGATAGAGGTGCCGCCGGCCACCGCCACCATGTAGTGGAAGGCGGGGATGTCCTGAGAATGACAAGCCAGCGCGGTGGCGAAGGTCGAATGACAATGCACCACCGCCTCAACATCCGGACGCGCCATCAGGATATCGCGATGAAACCGCCATTCCGAGGACGGCGGCCGCGCGCCCTGAGGGGTCCCGTCGGGCGCCAGGTAAACGATATCGGCCGGTGTCATCGCCGCATAGGCCAGGGCCGAGGGCGTGATCAACAATCCCTCGCCCCAGCGCACCGAAACATTGCCCGAGGTGCCCTGATTGATGCCGCTGGCGTTCATCGCCAAACAGGTCTCGATGAGCGCCGCGCGCGCGGCTTCCTCCGCCGCCGTCATGCCCGTGCTCCGACGGCCANATCCGGGAACAGCGCNGCCAAACCGGCNGCCGAGGCGGCGCAAATCCCGCGCTCGGTGATCAGGCCGGTGACCAGGCGCGCCGGCGTCACNTCAAAGGCCGGNTTGCCAACCGGNCTGCCAACCGGGCTGACCTGAACGGTGCTGACCTTGGCGCCGTCCCAGCCGCCGACTTGGCTGACTTCGCTGCCGGCGCGTTCCTCGATGGGAATCTCGGCACTGCCATCGGCGACCGTCCAATCGATGGTCGGAGACGGCAAGGCGACATAGAACGGCACGCCATTGTCATGGGCCGCCAGCGCCTTCAGGTAAGTGCCGATCTTATTGCACACATCGCCGTGGGCGGTGGTGCGGTCGGTACCGACGATCACTAGATCGACCAAGCCGTGCTGCATCAAATGGCCACCGGCATTGTCGACGATATACTGGTGCGGCACGCCATGGCTGGCCAGTTCCCAGGCGGTCAAGGCGCCTTGATTGCGGGGGCGAGTCTCGTCGACCCAAACATGCAGCGCGACGCCAGCGTCGGCGGCCTGATAAATCGGGCTGGTGGCGGTGCCCCAATCGACGGTAGCGAGCCAGCCGGCGTTACAATGGGTCAAGACGCGCACCGGTTCGCCGGCCGGCTTGGTGTCCGCGATTTCAGCAAACAGGCGGCGGCCATGTTCGCCGATCCGACGGTTGATGGCAACATCCTCGTCGGCGATTTCATCGGCCAGAGCGGCGG
>NZLB01000012.1 GCA_002694075.1 Nisaea sp. | reverse complement strand
CAACTTCAAGTTTCCCTGTTCGAGGCGAGCTGGAACGCCGCGGCGCAGAAGTGCCTCAAAACGAGTGTCAAGTCCTCGAGCAGCTCCCGTTTGAGTTGGAAGGAGTTCTCTCAGGCCACGACGCCGGCGCGCCAAAAACACGACCCGGTGCCCGGCGGCGCCGGCGCGGGCAGGGCCAATGGCCGGGATATCGACCAAGGTCAACAAGGCGACGGTCATCATGGTACCGCGGCAAAACCCTTGCAGCACCAGACCGGCGATGGCGCCATGACCGTCGGTGACCAAAAGCGCCATCATCGACCCGGTCGCCGCCGCGAACAGCGCGGCCATCACCGCCATGCGCCGTTCGGCGGTGGCGAAGCGCGGGATGGTCAGCGAGGCAATAACCCCGATCAGTGGCGGCACCGAGGCCCAAAACCCGGCTTCGGCGGCACTCATCCCGCGGGCGCGCAGAATTTCCGGCAGCCAATTGTTGAGGCCGTGATTGAAGAAAAAGATGCCGACGCTCATCAACAAGACGATTTGCACCGACCGTAAGCCGACCAGTTCGCGGAACAGGGCCAGCTGGCTGACCCGGGGGGCGGCGGCGATGTCACGTTCCACCCGCCGGGCCATTGGATGCAGGTTAATCGCCGCCCACACCATGCCGGTGGCCAGGGTGACCGCCGCGTAGGCGGTCAGCACGGCGCGCCAATCCTGATCCAGCCAGGGCATGACCACCGCGTTGGTCAGCGACAGGGCGGCGATACCGCCCAGGGCCGGTCCGGTGATATAGACGCCCATGGCCATGCCGCGCTGGCGTTCGTTGAACCACAGGGCGATCAACTTGGGACCGCCGATGGACACCAACGGACCGCCGAGACCGAACACCGCGACCGCTAAAAACAGGGCGGTTTGATCGTCCGCCATGGCCCGGGCCAGGCCCGACACCGCCATGATCACGGCGGCCACCATCAGGCCCAGGCGCGGGCCGGCGCGGTCAATCGCCACGCCACAGGGCATGGCCGAGAAAATATAGACAAATGGCCAGGCCCCCATGGTCAGGCCCATGGCGCCATGACTGATCGCTAGATCGTCGGTGATCGGCCCGACGAGGGGCGCGATCCCGCTGATGGTCACGCCAAAACCGGCGTAAATCAGCCATACGCCAAACAGGATGGCCCAGCGATAGGGGTGGCTACCCTGGTGTGCCGCCTGTGCGTCGTCGCTCATTCCTTGGGTTTGACCGGATGGGCGCGGATCGCGTCCTCGTTCACTTCGGTGCCCCAGCCGGGGCCGCTGGGCAGGGTCATGTGACCGTCGGCGATGGCTGGCGTGACGGTCACCAGATCGTCTTTCCAGGGCACGTCGTCNATATCGATCTCCATGATCCGGAAATTGCCNACGGCGGCGCAGAAATGCGCGCTCATCATGGTCGACAGATGGCCATAGAAATTATGCGGCGCGACGTTGATTTCGTGGGCCTCGGCCATGCTGGCGATCTTTATGGACTCCAAAATACCGTTCCAGGGCACGTCGACGATGGCCACGTCCATGGCCTGGCGATGGAGGAAATCCTTGAAGCCGCGGCGATGAAACAAACTCTCGCAGCTGGCCACCGGATGGGGGCCGCGGGCGCGAATAAGGGCGAGGGCGGCCGGGTCCATGGTGTCGATTTCGACCCAGAACAGGTCATGGTGGGCCAGCCCCTCGGCGACGCGCATATAGCCTTCGGTTTTAAAGTTGAAGTTGAGATCGAGCAGAATATCCATATCCGGGCCGGCGCCGTCGCGCAGCGCGGTTAACTGCGCGTCGAGGGCGTCGATCACGCGGCGCGAGGGGTTCAGCTCGGGCCAGCCATCGGTGCGNGTGAAGCCGGGCATGAACATTTCCGGCGGGTCTTGGTCGAACAGGAATATATTGGTTTTAAGGGCGGTGAAGCCGCGCTCCCGCACCTCGGCGCCGAGCGCTTCCACGCCGGCCAGATCGGTCAGGGGCGACACCCCCATGGTGGCGGCGTGATCGATCCGNTAAGAGCCGCAATGCGACCAATAGAGCCGCAAACGGTCGCGCACCGGGCCGCCCAAAAGTTCATAAACCGGCACGCCGAGCGCCCGCGCCTTGACGTCNACCAGNGCGTTTTCNAGGGCGGCGATGGCCTGCTGGGCCAGGCCGCCGGGCGCCTGGCGGGTTTTGGCGTACATTTGCGCGGTGAGCCGTTCNACGGGCCNNGGGTCNACGCCGATCANATGGCGGGCGAGCCCCTTGATCACCGCGGTCAGNCCCTTCGANCCATAGCTNTCGTTATANTCCGACCANCCGGTGATGCCNGCNTCGGTCTCNATNTTCANAAANGANAANTCNCGCCAGCCNGCGTCGCANTGNAGATCTTCGATATGNGTGATTTTCATCGGCCGCCCTCATAAGTTTTGGCNNCAGTNTAGCCCACTCCNGCGNNNGAGAANACNNTTCGCGCGCGGNNGCCGCGNTCAATANCCGAATATCTCAAAATCGCGGGCGTAGAGGGCGCACACCCGGTCATGGGACTTGCGCGAAATCGTCCGATTTACCGCCTCTTCGGATTTAAGTTCAGACTGATTTTGGCGGGTTATGGGGATGCCGCTGGGCGCCGGCAAACAGGTCGTCTCAAACCACTCGGCGACCTTGGACAAACCGTCTTCCAAGCGGAAGACCCGGAACTCCGTACCCGCGAAAAGAAAGCGATGCATGGGCAGGAAATGATGGTCGCACCAGCCTGGTGGCTGGGCGTCGAAACCGTTTCGGTAAAGTTCGGTGACGAAATCATCCAGCGATAGGGTCGCCGGCAATTGCACCAGGGTATCGCGCTGGAAGTAAAAGGCGCTGATAAAGCGCGAGACCGGATGGCGGACCACCGCGAAGCGCAGGTCGAAAAACCCCGGATCACCAAAAAACCGCTTGGCGGTGGCGCCATCCATGTGTTGCGGGGAGCCGCGATGCCACAGCCGGTCGGGCGTGCGGCTAAAGAAATCATTGTCGATAAACACCACGCTGTCGCAAACCGCGCGCAGATAGTGTTCCACCGATGATCCGCCGCATTTGGGGATATGCGCAAAATAGCCGACACGGTTATCGATGCGGAACAGCGGCATGCACTGACCTCCGAGAGACACGCGAACGCGCCGAAAATACGTCAGCCAGGGGCCTTTTCATAGCCGCGCTTTCGGCTATGGTCGGGGCGCCTGCCGCTCACCGGCGGGATCAGGGAAAGGAACCCCCGCGGTGACCCCATCCGACCGTCCGACGCGCCGCCTGACTATGGCGCTGGGCGCCTTGACCGCCCTTGGCGCCGCGGCGATTGATATGTATCTGCCGGCTTTGCCGGCGATTGATCGCGAGTTGGCGACCGGCGCGGTGACGGCACAGCAAACGCTGAGTGCGTTTTTCCTCGGCCTGGCCGCCGGCCAATTGATCTACGGCCCCCTGTCCGACCGTTTTGGGCGGCGACCGGTGATTGCCTTCGGGGTCGTGCTGTTCGTCGTGACCAGCCTGGTCTGCGCCTTCGCGAACAGCATGGAAACCTTGCTGCTGGGCCGTTTTTTCCAGGCTTTGGCGGCCAGCGCCGGGGCGATTGTCGGGCGCGCCGTTGTGCGCGACCTCTACCGTCTGGACGACGCGGCGCGGGCGCAATCTTTTATCCAACTGGTGTTTTTGATGACGCCGCTGCTGGCGCCGACGATCGGCGGCTATATCGCCCTGTGGTTCGATTGGCCGGCGATTTTTATCGCTTTGGCGGGGTTTGGTGGATTGTGCTTGGTGGCATTGGTCACGCTGCTGCCGGAAACCTTGCCGGCGCCGCGGCGGCGCCCGTTGAACCTGGCGGCGGTGTTTACCGCCTATGGCGCGGTGCTGCGCCATAAGCGGTCGATGGGCTGCATCCTGACCGGCGGCTTCGCTTTTGCCTGTATGTTCACGTATTTCGCCGAATCGGCCCTGGTTTTCACCCGTGTTTATGGGGTCGTGGAACAGGATTATGGCCTGTTGTTCGCGCTCAACGTGCTGGGCTTGATGGCCGCCAACTTCCTTAACGGCCGGGTGGTCGGACGTTTTGGCGCTTTTGCCATGTTGGCGGTCGGCGCCGCTTTGGTATGGCTGGGCGCGATGGTCCTGTTGGCGGTCGCGTGGACCGGTTTCGGCGGCTTATGGGGATTGGTGCTGCCGTTGATGCTGGTGGTCGGCAGTCTTGGCCTGGTCGGCGCCAATGCCATGGCGGCGGCGCTGGAGCCCTTCGGCGACCGCGCCGGCCTGGCCGCCTCCCTGCAAGGTTTTATGCAGATGACCATCGGCGCCCTGGCGGCCTTCCTGGTTGGTCAGTTCCACGACGGCAGCGCCATGCCGATGGCCGTCACTATCGCCGTGTTGGCGTCGTTGTCGCTGGCCGCCCGCGTGTTTTTGGTTGGCCATGTGCCGCGCGACGCTCAGCCGTCGTGAAAGTTGACAAAGTCGTCGAGTGGCGCGCGTTCGGTGATCAGGGTATTCTCCGGCCGTGCCCAGTCGGCGTAGCCAAGGGACATGCCGCACACCACGATCATGTCGTCGGAGATATCGATCGCTTGACGGATCGCCGCGTGCCAGTGCGAAAAGGCGACCTGCGGACAGGTTTCCAGGCCATGGTCGCGGGCCAGCACCATGATGTTTTGCAGGAACATGCCGTAGTCGAGCCAACTGCCGATTTCCAGCTTGCGATCGATCAGAAAGATCAACCCGACCGGCGCGTCGAAAAAGCGGAAATTGCGCGCGGTTTGGTCCTGCATGCGAACGGTGTCGCCCTTTTCGATGCCGACCAGACCGTAGAGGTCCCAGCCAACTTTGCGGCGGCGGCTTTTGTAGGGCTCGAAAAACTCATTCGGGTAATAGGGGAATTCGGCGTCGGGCTTTACCTCGGGATCGCGGAAGGCGGTCTCAACTCCGGTTTTCAGGCGCTGGAGCGCGGCCCCGGTCAACACCTCGACTTTCCATGGTTGCATATTGGTCCCACTGGGCGCGCGGGCGGCCAGGGTCAGTAGGCGTTTGACCAGGTCCATCGCCACCGGCGCGTCGGTGAAGCCGCGCACCGAGCGGCGCTGCGAAACGGCGCGTTCAACGGCGGATAGGTCGGCGATGCCGTCATCGATTTCGGGGGCGGTGGCGGTCATGGCGCGCGTCTCCAAGGGAAATGATCGTGAGAAGTGATGGATAAAGAAATGACGGTTAGGCGGTGGCGGGCGTCCCGCCGGCGCCGATATCCCAGAACAATCCCGCCATAATTTGCAAGCCTTCGCGCGCGACCGCGGGCAGCAAATGTTCATTCGGTGCGTGCTGCGAACAGGCGGCGTAGGAATGCGGCACCCAAATGGTCGGCAGGTTCAAGGTCTCGGCGAACACATGGTTGGGCAGGGTGCCCCCCAAATTCGGCAGGATCGCCGGCTTTTTCTCGGTGGTTTCGGCCAGCGAGGCGGCCGCGAAGCGCACCCAGGGGTGATCCGGGTCGAGGCGGGTGGCCTTGCTGACGCCCAGGCGCGCCGGGCTCACCGCCACGTGGCCGAAGCCGTGGGCGGCGAGTTGGGCCTCAATCGCCGGGATGATCTCGGCCGGGTCGGTGCCGACCACATAGCGCAATTGACAGGTCGCCCGCGCCCGCGGCGGAATGGCGTTGACCGGGTTTTCCGGATTGCCGGTTTTAAAGGCCAGTACTTCGAAACTGTTCCAGCCGAACACCCGCTCGGCCGGGGTCAGGCCCGGCTCTCCCCACTCCGGCTCCACCTCGGGGCCGCTTTCGCCGCCTTCGACGGTGCAGTCGGCGAGGGCCATGCGCACCGAATTGGTGAGGCTCTGTGGGCGCAGGGCGTCGACCTTGATCCGCCCGTTGCCGTCGACCAGGCAAGCGATGGCGTTGGCCAGGATGACGCCGGGATTTGAGATCAAACCACCCCAGTTACCGGAGTGGTGGGCGCCGACGCGTAAGTCCAGGTCGAGGTTGAAGTTGAAGGCGCCGCGCGAGCCCATGAACAAGGTCGGCCGTTCGGGGCTGAGGCGCGGCCCGTCGGAGGCGATCAGGACGTCGGCCCGGAGCTTGTCGGCCATGCTTTCGGCGAAGGCTTGCAAGCCGGCGGAGCCGATTTCCTCGCCCATTTCAATCAGGATGATGGAATTAAACCCAAGGCGTCCGCCGCGCGTCTCCAACACCGCGCGCAAACCGCCGATATTGATGCTGTGTTGGCCCTTGTTGTCGGCGGTGCCGCGCCCATACCAACGGGCCGCCGCGCCGTCGCCGTCTTCGACCGTGACGGTCCACGGGTCCAGCCCCTCGCGCCATTGCTCCTCTAGCCCGCGCACCACATCGCCATGCCCATAGGTCAGCACGGTTGGCAGGTCGGTGGCCTCGTGGCGGGTGGCGATGAGAAACGGGCCGCCGCCGTCGACCGGGTTGTCGTAATCGGCGCAGACATAGCCCATGGGTTCCAAGGTCGCCCGCATTTCAGCGAAATAGGCGGCCATCTCGGCGCCGCGGTCGGCCAGCATTTGGCTTTCCGTGCGGATCGCCACGCGCCGGGTCAGGTCGGCGCGATAGGCGCCGCTGTCGAAATAATCGGCGGCGTGGGCGATGGCGGCGTCGCGGGTCATGCCGCGATCACCTCCGGCAGGGGGGCGATGGCGATGCCCTCGGCCTCAATGCCGGCGCGCACGGCGCGGGCCAGGGCGATGGCCGTCGGCCCGTCGCCATGGACGCAGATCGACTGCACCTCGGCCGGGATCTCTTTGCCGCTGGTCGACACCAATTGTTGGTCGCGGATCATCGCCAACACATTGGCCACCGCTTGGTCGGGATCGTGAACCATGGCATCCGGATTGCCGCGCGGGGTCAGATTGCCGTCGTCGCCATAGGTCCGGTCGGCGAACACTTCCGAGGCGGTCGGCAGGTTGATCGCGCGGCTGGCGGCCAGCAATTCGCTGCCGGTCGGCGCCAGCATGATCAAATTGGGGTCGACCGCCTTGACCGCCCGCGCTAGGGCGTCGGCCAGGGCGCGGTCGCGGCAGGCCATGTTGTTGATGGCGCCATGGGGTTTGACATGGGTGACCTGGCCACCGGCGGCGGCGGCGATGCCCTGCAGGGCGCCGATTTGATAGGCGGTGATGTTTTCCGCCTCGGCGTGCGAGATTTTCATCTCGCGCCGGCCGAAGCCATGCAGGTCCTGAAAGCTCGGATGGGCGCCCAGCGATACGCCATTGGCCAGCGCCGCGCGCACGGTGTGGTCCATCACCATCGGGTCGCCGCCGTGGAAGCCGCAGGCGATATTGGCCGAGTTGACCACCGTCAACAGCGTGTCGTCATCGCCCATGGTCCAGGCGCCGAAACTTTCGCCCATGTCCGAGTTGAGATTGATCTTGATTGTCATAATGAACCAAATTTCAATGTTATGGCCGGGCTGGCGCGGCCGAAACCACATCCGCACGCCACAACGTTACGATCAAGCGAGGGGGAGGTCCATGACAGAATCACCGGCCGCGGCGCTATGACCGACGCTTTTGCGGCGCCGCAATTCCTGGCCGCCGGCGACGGCGCCATGGTGGTTCAATTCGGCGCCGTCATCGACCCCGCCGTCAACGCCCGTGTCACCGCCCTGGCCGAGGCCCTGCGTGGCGCGGCCATCGACGGGGTGATCGATTTGGTGCCGACTTTTCGCTCGTTGATGATCCATTACGACCCGCTGCGGGTGGGCCATATGGCCTTGCGCGACCATGTCACCGCCGGCCTGTCGGTGTCGGGCACGCGTGCCGCCCGTCGGCGCGCCTGGATGGTGCCGTGCTGCTATGAGGGCGACCATGCTCCCGATTTGGCCGCCGTCGCCGCCGGCACCGGGCTCAGCCCCGCCGAGGTTGTCGCGCGCCATACCGCCGCCAGCTTGGATGTCTACATGATGGGCTTCATGCCGGGGTTTCCCTATATGGCCAAACTGCCGCCCGAATTACAGGTGCCGCGGCTGGATAGCCCGCGGGTGCGGGTGCCGATCCGGTCGGTCTCGATCGCCGCCGAGATTTGTGTCGTCTACGCCCTGGAAACACCCGGCGGGCTTAGCCTGATCGGGCGCACGCCGGTGCCTTTCTTCGACCTCGGGCGGGCGCCGCCGGTGCTGATGGAAAGCGGCGACCAGGTCCGCTTCGAGGCGATTTCCCCGGCCGATTATGACCTCTTGGAAGGTGATTACGCGGCCCATCGCAAGACCCTCGACTACACCTGGGTTGACGTCGCATGACCGGGTTGCGCGTGATCGCCGGTGGTCTGCAAACCACGGTGCAGGATTTCGGTCGCCCGCATGTGCAGCATTTGGGCATTCCGGCCTCGGGCGCCATGGACCGGACGGCGCTACGCCTGGCCAATCGGCTGGTCGGCAATGACGAGGCGGCGGCGGCCCTTGAAATCAGGGTGCTTGGCCCAACCCTGGAGGTCACCGCCGACAGCGCGCGGGTGGCCCTGACCGGCAGCCGCACGCCGCTGGAAATTGTCGGCGAGGGGACGGTCGCGGACCATCGTTCGGTGTGCCTGACCCGCGGCCAGCGCCTGCGGGTGCCGGCGCTGGGCGACGGGGCGCTGGCCTATCTCGCGGTCGAGGGCGGTTTCGACCTGCCGCCGGTTTACGACAGCTTGGCGACTTTCGGGCGCGCCGGTCTGGGCGGCCTCGCCGGCCGCGCCCTGGCCGAGGGCGATGACCTGCCGCTGGCGCTGGCGTCGGTTGAAAGCCGTGTCGAACAGGCGCTGGCCAAGCCCGACTATCTCGACCAAAGCGGGCCGATCCGAGTGGTCTTGGGGCCCCAGGACGATTTTTTCACGGCCGAAAGCTTGGCCCGCTTTTGGGCCAGCGATTTCACCGTCAGCAGCGCCGTCGACCGCATGGGCATGCGTTTGGACGGGCCGGCCTTCGACCATCGCGGCGGTCATGACATCGTTTCCGACGGCATCGCCCTTGGCGCCATTCAAGTGCCCGGCAACGGCCAGCCGATCATCCTTTTGGCCGATCACCAAACCACCGGCGGTTACCCCAAGGTCGGCACCGTGATCGGCGCCGATATCGGCCGGTTGTCGCGCCTCAGGCCTGGCGCCGAATTGGCGTTTGAAGAGGTGTCGGTGACCGAAGGCGAGGCCGCCGCGCGCACCGCCGAGGGCGAAGTCCAAGCGCTTTTCCGCCGCATCGCGCCGGCCGGCGCGGCGCTTGACCTGGCCCGCCTGGCCGACAGTAACCTGATCAGCGGGGTGGTTTCGGCGACGCCGGGCGACGATGGCCTTTCCAGCGCGCCGCTGGGGCGGTAAGACCCTAAAATAAAATTTAAACCAGGGAGTGACGGCATGGGCGAAGAACGGATCGGCGGCCATTTATTGGTGGAAGCCTTGAAGGCGCAGGGGGTGGAGATCGCCTTTGGGGTGCCGGGCGAGAGCTATCTGGCGGTGATCGACGGCCTGCATGACGCCAACAGCGTCAAGACCGTCATGTGCCGCCAAGAGGGCGGCGCCGCGATGATGGCCGAGGCCCATGGCAAGATCACCGGCCGCCCGGGCCTGTGCATGGTCACCCGCGGGCCGGGCGCAACCAACGCCAGCGCCGGCGTGCACATCGCCTTTCAGGATTCGACACCGATGGTCCTGTTGGTCGGGCAGGTCGCCCGCGACCAGGCCGAGCGCGAGGCCTTCCAGGAAATCGACTACCGCCGGATGTATGGCCAAATGGCCAAATGGGTGGCCGAGATCGATATCGCCGACCGGATCCCGGAATATATCAGCCGGGCCTTTCACACCGCCATGGCCGGCCGGCCGGGGCCGGTGGTTCTGGCCCTGCCGGAGGATATGCTGCGCGACGCCACCACCACCGCGGCCGCCGACATCGCCCATGTCGTCGAGGCCCATCCCGGCGCCGAGGACATGGCCCGTTTGCGCGCCATGCTGGCGGCCGCCGAGCGGCCGTTGGCGATTGTCGGCGGCGGCGCCTGGGACGCCCAGACCTCGGCCGATTTCCAAGCCTTCGCTGAGGCCAATGGCCTGCCGGTCGGCACCTCCTTCCGCTGCCAGGATTATTTCGACAACCGCCACCCCAATTATGTCGGCCATGTCGGCATCGGCGTGTCGCCGACCCTTGGCGGCATGGTGCGCGACGCCGATTTGCTGTTGGTGGTTGGCGCCCGCATGGGCGAGATGACGACCTCCGGTTATGAACTGTTGGACATTCCGAGCCCGCGTCAAAAGCTGGTCCATGTCCACCCGGGGGCCGAGGAATTGGGCCG
>NZLB01000011.1 GCA_002694075.1 Nisaea sp. | reverse complement strand
GCCGGCGGCGGCCGGCGGCGCGCCCGCTGGCTGGTCGCGCACCAAAAACCAGATCGCCAAGGTGCCGACCGTGGTGACCAGGGCCAGGCCTAAAAAGGTCACCGGCAGTCCATAGCCGGCGAGGGCGAGAGCCAAGGGCGTGGTCGCCAACACGCCGCCAACGCCGCCGCCGAGGCCAATCACCGTCGACGAGGTCGAGGCCATGCGTTCCGGCCGCTCCCAGGCAATCGCCAGCATATAAATGCTAGTGATCACGCCGGCGTGGCCGATCCCGACCAACAGACGGCCCAGGGCGAGGCCGGTCGGCGCCTCGGAGAGAGCGAAAATGGCCAAACCGAAAAGGGCGATGGCGCCAAGGCCGGCGAGGGTTTGGCGCGCGCCCAGGCGGTCGAACAATATGCCGGTGGGAATTTGGGCGATGGTCGCGCCCAAATACATGGCGCCACTGACGAAGCCGATTTGAGTGGCGGTCAGGCCCATCACCTCTTGGAAATGAATGGCCAAAACGGCGCCGCTTTGACGGTTGATTTGCACCACCATCAAAAACAGCCCGGCCAGCACCATAATCGGCAGGATCCGGGTCACGCGCGCTCCCGCCGGCGCCGTCTCGTGTCGGGCGCCGCGCTCATCGGGCGACGACCGGGAACCACGGGCCGGTCAACGGCGCACCGTCGGCCAAGTCGATATCGTTGAACTCGTGGAACGGCGGCGACATCATCCCAGGGCGCGTGACATAGCGCGCGTCGTCCCCAATCCAGCGTAGCGCCACCGCCCGCCGCCGCCGGTCACGCGCGCGGTTGCCCGGCGCGCCATGCACCGTGCGAAAATGAAAGGCCACGCAATCGCCCGGCGCCAGGTCGGCGCCGCGCAAATCGTAGTCGGCGCGGTGGCCGTCGATATCCGGCATGCGTTCAAAATCGCGGTCGGTTTCCTGATAGTCCTCGCCGACGAATTTCTTCGGCGTGAACCAGGCGTCCCAGTTATGAGAACCGGCGATGAACTCCACCGCGCTATCGCGCGAGACGGGGTCCAAGGGAATCCACAAGCTGACGTTCTGCTCGCCATCGACACAGTAATAGGGTTGGTCATGGTGCCATGGGGTCGGCTTGTCGGTGCCGGGCTCCTTCNCCAGGACATGCTCGTGAAAAAAGGTCGCCTGGCGGCTGCCCATCAATTGGCNGGCGAGGGCGGCGGCCGGCGAGCCGCGGACCACCGCCTCATATTCCGGAATGCGNCGCCAATTGCAGTAATCACCGAAGAAATGACCAGCGTCGTCGGCGCCGGTGTAGACACGGTGATAGGGGCCGGGCGCGGCGATATTACGGTCCAANCCGGCNCGCAGTTGATCGATCCACTCGGCNGCGAACACTTGCCTNAGGACCACCACCCCATCGCNTCGANAGGCGGCCACGGTCNCGTCTGAAAGAGTCACCATCGNCTCACGCCGCCACCGGTCGTTTGCGCAGCAGGTAGGTGTGGCTGCCATCGAGAACNTTTTCGCCACGTTGATTGTGAACCGTCGCCCGCATGGTCACCAGCCCGGTGGTGCGCTGGGGCGTCAGCGCCTCGACGGTCAGCGCCGGATACAGGCTATCGCCGGCGTAAACCGGGCCGAGGAAGCTGAACTCGCATTTGGTGAAGGCGATCAAACTGTCGTCGACCAGATGGGGAAACAGGCCGGCGCCGGCGGCGGTTTGAATCAACACCTGCATGCCGTGAGCCAATAGGTCGGGGTGCCCGCGGCGATCCAAATACGCGGTGTCGTAATGGATCGGATGATTATCGCCCGAAGCCAATTGGAAGGCGGCNAACAAGGCGTCGGTCATGGTCCGCGACGGCAGAACGAACCGCTCGCCCGGCGTGAAATCCTCGAACCAACGGCTTTCGGCCAACCGGTGGCGGTCGATATCAAATTCAGGATCGGGTGAAAGGGCCATCGCTCGGGCTCCTCTGGTGCGCGACGCGACCGCGTCTCCACCTGGTTAGCACAAGCGAGCGCCCGGCGCCAAATGCTCTTGATAGATGGCCTGACCGGCCACACCATGGGGCTCTGACCCCCGTCGCGCGAGGAGTGCCGCCATGTCCGCCGTCAGCGAGTTCGAATATCGCTACAACATGACCATCAAAGCTTTTCCGTCTCACGCCGAACCGGTGTTTGAAAGCGCGTCCCAGCAAGACTTGGTGTGGGGCGCGCGGTGGGGCTGCGACAGCGACGTCGGCCGCTTGCGCAAGGTGCTGGTGCATCGCCCCGGTGATGAAATGAATATCATCGATCCGGCCAAGCGTTTGGACCACCTTGGCTCCTACGGCGACGCCGAGGGCGAAACCTGGTATTGGCGCGGCGACGAAATCGTTCCCCTGGCCGTGCAACAGGCCCAACACGACGCGCTGACCGCCGCCCTGACCGCCGAGGGGGTGGAGGTGCTGCCGCTCGCCCGTTGCGCGCCGGGCCGTCACAAATCGATTTACACCCGCGACAGCTGCATCGCCGTGAAAGGCGGCGCCATCGTCACCCGACTCGGTCCGAAAGTGCGCCGCGGCGAAGAGGCGCCGGTCACCGAAACCCTGGCCGCCGCCGGCATGCCGATCCTGCGCACCATCCATGGCCATGGCCTGATGGAAGGGGGTAGTTTCGTCTGGCTCAATGCCGAAACGGCGGTGATTGGCCGCTCCTCGCGCGTCAACGAGGAAGGCGCCCAGCAGGTCGAGGAGGTGCTGCGCGCGCAAGGCGTCAGCTTGCTGCGGGTCGATCTCACCGGCTATCGCCTGCATATCGACGCGGCCCTTGTGATGATCGATGTCGACACGGCGATCGTCAACCCGACCCAGTTGCCGTTTTGGTTCTTGGAAACCCTGGCCGAGATGAAGATTCGCACGGTCGAGGTTCATCCCGACGATCACAGCGGCGCGGTGAACTGTCTGGCGGTGGCGCCGGGACGGGTGCTGATGCAGGATGGCTTGTCGCCGCGCACCGCCGCGCGATTGGACAGCCTCGGCATCGAAATCGTGCCCTTGGCCTATGACAAAGTATGGCTGGGCGGCGGCGGCATCCATTGTTCGACGGCGCCGCTGTTGCGCGATCCGGTGAGCTAGTCGGCGGCGAGGGCGCGCAAGCGATAGACCAGTTCCAACGCCGCGCGCGGCGTCAATTGGTCGGGGTCAACCTCGGCCAGCGCGTCCAGCGCCGGCGCGGACGGTGGCGCCGCCGGAATCGGCGGTCGCGCCTGAAACAAGGGCAGTTCGGCGGCCAGACGGGCGGCGGCGCCGGCCTGGTCGCCGGCTTCCAACTCTTCCAACACGGCCTCGGCGCGGGCCACCACGGCGGCAGGGACACCGGCCAATTGGGCGACATGCAGACCGTAGGACCGGTCGGCGGTCCCGGCCGCCACCTGGTGCAAAAAAACGATTCGATCCTGCCATTCGCGCACCCGCATGGTATGGCACGCGAGCCCGGTGAGGCGGTCGGCCAGGCTGGTCAGTTCATGGTAATGGGTGGCGAACAGCGCGCGGCAGCGATTGACGTCATGCAAATGCTCGACCGTCGCCCAGGCGATGGACAAGCCGTCAAATGTCGCCGTGCCGCGGCCGATCTCGTCCAACACCACCAGCGAGCGCGCCGTCGCTTGATTGAGAATGGTCGCCGTTTCGACCATTTCGACCATGAAGGTGGAGCGCCCACGGGCCAAATCGTCGGCCGCCCCGACACGGCTGAACACCCGGTCGACGACGCCAATTTGGGCCGCCTTGGCGGGCACGAACCCGCCCATCTGCGCGAGCAGGGCGATCAACCCGTTTTGCCGCAAGAACGTGCTTTTGCCCGCCATATTGGGGCCGGTCAGCAACCAAATGCGCTGCTCGCCGTCCAGCCGGCAGTCATTGGCGATGAAACGCCCCTCGTCGCCGGCGGCCAGGGTCGCCTCGACCACCGGATGGCGCCCGCCGACGATGTTGAAGACATCGCCGTCATCGACCTCCGGACGCACGTAATCGCGAGTCACCGCCAGTTCGGCCAAGGCGCTGGCGACATCCAGGCCGGCCAGGGCGGCGGCGGTCACCCCGATCGCCGGCGCCTCGGCCAGGCAGGCGGCGACCAAATCGGCGAACAGCGTTTGTTCGAGGGCCAACGCCTTGTCGCCGGCGGCGCTCAAATCCCGCTCCAATTCGCCCAATTCGACGGTCGTGAAACGGGCGCCATTGGCCATCGTTTGGCGGTGGATGAAACGGTCATGCGTGAACAGCTTGTCGGCGTGTGTCGCCGACACATCGATATAATAACCGAGAATATTGTTGTGCTTGATTTTCAAGGCGGCGATGCCGGTTTCGTCGACGTAGCGCGCCTGCAGGGCCGCGATCAGGCGCCGGCTTTCATCGCGCAAGCCGCGCAAATGGTCCAAGTCGGCGGTGTAGCCGGCGGCGATGAAGCCACCGTCGCGGGCCAGCAGCGGCGGGTCGGCGACCAGCGCCTGGCCAAGGGTTTCGATCAACGCCGAGAAATGGCCAATGTCTTTTTCCAGCGCCGCCACCGGCGGCGGTGGAGCCGCCAAATCGCCCGGCATGGCGAGCATGCGGGCGATCTCACGGGCGCCTTCCAAACCACCGCGGATGGCGATCAAGTCACGCGGCCCGCCGCGGCCAAGGGACAACCGGGTCAACGCCCGTTCCAAATCCGGCAACCGGCCCAGCACCGCCCGCAAATCCCCGCGCAACGTCTCGACCCCGACAAAATAGGCGACCGCGTCGAGCCGGGCGTTGATCGCCGCCGGATCGGTCAGCGGCGCCGCCAACCGCGCCGCCAATAGACGCGCGCCAGCGCCGGTGCGGGTCAGGTCGATAACGCTGAGAAGGCTGCCTTTCCGACCGCCGGCGAGGGTCTGTGTCAATTCCAAATTGCGGCGGGTTGCCGGATCGATTTCCACCCGCGTGCCGGCACGGCCGCGGCGCGGCGGCGCCAGGCGCGGCAGGTTGCCTTTCTGGGTCAGCTCGAGATAGTCGATCAAGGCGCCGGCGGCCGCCACCTCGGCCCGCTCGAAAGCGCCAAACCCGTCGAGGGCACCGACCTCGAATTGCGCTTCCAGGCGGCGGCGGCCGTTCTCACTGTCGAAACGGGCGCCGGGCAGGGGCGAGATGACCGCCCGCCAATCGCTAAGAGCGGTCGCTAGATCGGCGCGCTTTTCGACCGCCTCGGCGATCAATATCTCGCTGGGGCTGAGGCGCGCCAGCACGCTGGCGACGGTCGCCGGAGTCACCGGTTCAAGCTGGAAAGCGCCGGTCGACATGTCGACCCAGGCGGCGCCCAAGCCATCACCGACGGCGGCCAGAGCCATCAGAAAGTTATGGCTGCGGCTGTCGAGTAAACTGTCCTCGGTCAGCGTGCCGGGGGTAACGATGCGCACCACCTCGCGCTGGACCACCGCCTTGGCCCCGCGTTTCTTGGCCGCCGCCGGGTCCTCGGTTTGTTCGCAAATGGCGACGCGAAAGCCTTGCCGGATGAGCCGCGCCAGATAGGTTTCGGCGGCGTGGTGGGGCACCCCACACATCGGGATATCGCCGCCCTCGACGCGGCCGCGGCGGGTCAAGGTAATGTCCAAGGCGGCGGCCGCCGCCACCGCGTCATCGAAGAAAAGCTCGTAAAAATCGCCCATCCGGTAAAACAACAAGCAGTCGGGATGGGCCGCTTTGACCGCCAAGAACTGGGCCAGCATCGGCGTCACGCCCTTATCGTCGGGCGCCGGCAGAGGCGGAGAGGAGGACGCTGGCGCCATCGTCGGGCAATCTTTCGGGGGCTGACCGTTACGCGACGGTCAGCCTAAACGACAAGGCGCGCGGATAAAAGCCGCGCCGCCGTCAGAGGATGAATTTGGACAAATCGGCGTCCTCGGCCAAATCTCCCACCCGCGCGCGCACATAGCCGGCGTCGATCCGCTCGACCTCGCCGGAGCGCTCGGTGGCGGTGAAGGAAATCTCATCCAACAGGCGTTCCATCACCGTGTGCAAGCGGCGAGCGCCGATATTTTCCACCGACCGATTGATCTCGACCGCCAAATCGGCAAGCGCGTCAATGGCGTCGTCGGTGAACTCCAAGGTCACTTCCTCGGTCGCCAACAGAGCCGAGTATTGTTTGATCAAACTGGCTTCGGGCTCGCTTAAAATACGGCGAAAATCATCTCGCGTCAGGGCCTTCAACTCGACCCGATTGGGCAAGCGCCCTTGCAATTCGGGCAAGAGATCGCTGGGTTTGGCGACGTGAAAGGCGCCCGAGGCGATAAACAGGATGAAATCGGTTTTGACCGTGCCATGCTTGGTGGCGACAGTGGTGCCCTCGATCAATGGCAACAAATCGCGCTGGACGCCCTCGCGGCTGACATCGCCGCCGCGGCGATCTTCGACGGCGCAAATCTTGTCCACCTCGTCAAGGAAGACGATGCCATTTTGCTCAACCGATTCAATGGCTTGGCGGACCACCTTGTCTTGATCCAAGAGCTTGTCGCTTTCAGCCGTCAGCAACACGGCGTAGCTGTCGGCGACTGACAGGCGCTTGGTTTTCTGCCGGCCACCGAAGGCTTTGCCGAGCATGTCGCCAAGATCAAGCATGCCCATTTGGGCGCCGGGCATGCCGGGAATATCAAAGGTCGGCAGGCCCGGCGGCGCGCTTTCGGGCACCTCGATCTCGATTTCCTTGTCGTCCAGCTCGCCCTGGCGCAAGCGGACGCGGAATTTCTGCTTGGTCTCGGCGCTGGCGCCGGCCCCGACCAGGGCGTCGATGACGCGGTCCTCGGCCGCCAATTCGGCGCGCGCTTGGACCTGTTTGCGCATTTTTTCGCGCACCATGGCGATGGCGATTTCGACCAGATCGCGGATGATCGAATCCACATCGCGGCCGACATAGCCGACCTCGGTAAATTTGGTCGCCTCGACCTTCAGGAACGGCGCCTCGGCCAGTTTCGCGAGGCGGCGCGCGATCTCGGTCTTGCCAACGCCGGTCGGGCCAATCATCAGGATATTTTTCGGCTGCACTTCCTCGCGCAGGGCCTCGCTCAGCTGCTGGCGTCGCCAACGGTTGCGCAGGGCGATGGCGACGGCCCGTTTGGCGGCGTCCTGGCCGATGATGAAGCGGTCCAATTCGGAAACGATTTCGCGGGGATTAAAACTGCTCATAGGGTCCTTCACAGGTCGCCGTGGTTCACGACTCAAGGCTTTCGACAATGACATTATGATTGGTGTAAATGCAGATTTCAGCGGCGATGGCCATGGCTTTGCGCGCGATCGCTTCGGCCGCCATGTCGTCGCGGTCGACCAGCGCGCGGGCGGCCGACAAGGCGAAGGCGCCGCCTGAGCCGATACCGATCAAGCCGTCCTCGGGCTCCAGCACATCGCCGGTGCCCGACAGAATTAGTGAAACCTCGCTGTCGGCGACCGCCATCATCGCTTCCAAGCGGCGTAGATAGCGGTCGGTGCGCCAGTCCTTGGCCAATTCGACGGCCGCTCGGGTCAATTGGCCGGGATGCTGCTCGAGCTTGGCCTCCAACCGTTCGAACAAAGTGAAGGCGTCGGCGGTGGCGCCGGCGAAGCCGGCGATCACCGCGCCGCCGGCCAGCCGCCGCACCTTGCGCGCCTGGGATTTGATCACGGTCGCGCCAAGCGTTACCTGGCCATCGCCGGCGACCACCACATGACCGGCCTTGCGAACCGCCAAAATGGTCGTGCCGTGCCAGCTTTGGCCGGCGCCGGTGGGAGAGGCATCATCCATGGAAAGAACCACCCTACGGTTGGGAATAGTCTGTATTTTGGCGCGCTGACGGCGCCGGTCAAGGCGTGCGCGCGCGGCCCTGGTCAAACCGCCGGCTTCCTGCTAGTAACCCCCCGCCGGCACACCGGCCGCGGGGCCCCAGCGAGGAGCACATCGATGTCCGAGGAACGCCGCGCGCGGATCGAGCGCGTCACCAAAGAAACCAAAATCACCGGCACCGTCAATTTGGATGGTGGCGGCCACTACCAGGTGGCCACCGGCATTGGCTTTCTCGACCATATGATGGAACAGTTGTCGCGTCATTCGCTGATCGATCTGGACCTCTCGGCGCAGGGCGATCTGCATATCGATTTCCACCACACCACCGAGGACTGCGGCTATGTGGTCGGCGAGGCGGTGGCCCAGGCGCTTGGCGACCGCACCGGTATTACCCGCTATGGCCACGCGCTGATCCCCATGGATGAGACTTTGACACGCGTCGCGCTCGATCTGTCGAACCGGCCCTTCGTTGTGTGGAAGGTTGATTTCAGCCGGCCCAAGCTGGGCGATTTCGACACCGAACTGTTCCGCGAATGGTTCCATGCCTTCGCCCAAGCCGCCGGCGCCACCCTGCATGTCGAAACGCTGTACGGCGAGAACAATCACCATATCGCCGAATCCTGCTTCAAGGGCCTCGCCAGGGCCCTGCGCCAGGCGGTCGAGATCGATCCGCGCAAAGCCGACGCCGTGCCCTCGACCAAGGGCACGCTGAGCGGCGGCTTGACCTGATTTGCCGCGCCATGAGCGTCGCCATCATCGATTACGGCTCAGGCAATCTGCGGTCGGCCGCCAAAGCTTTTGAGCGCGCCGCCGGCGGTCTGTCGCCGACCACCGAGGTGCGCGTCACCGCCGACCCGGCGGCCTTGGCGGCGGCCAGTCACCTGGTGCTGCCCGGGGTCGGTGCCTTCGCCGACTGCCGCCGGGGCCTGCACGCGGTGCCTGGCGTGGTCGACGCGCTCCGCAAACACATCGCCGCCGGCAAACCGTTTTTGGGCATTTGCGTCGGCATGCAATTGATGGCGACGCGCGGCTTGGAGCATGGCGAAACCGCCGGTTTCGACTGGATCGCCGGCGATGTCGCGGCGCTCACGCCGGCGCCCTTGACCGACGGCCGGGCCCGCAAAATCCCGCATATGGGCTGGAACCAACTGGGCGATATCGCCGGCGACCACCCGGTCTTCGCCGATTTGGGCGCCGCCCCCTATGTGTATTTCGTGCATGGCTTTCACCTTTGCGCCGACGATCCGGGGGCGGTGCTGGCGACCACCGATTACGGCCAGAAAGTCACCGCCGCCGTCGGTCGCGACAATCTCGTGGGGGTCCAATTCCATCCCGAGAAAAGCCAGGCGGCGGGCCTGCGCTTAATCGCCAATTTCCTGAGGTGGCGGCCATGACCGAACGTGCCGACAACCCGCCCGTGGCCGGCGCCGCCGGCGAGGTTCGCATTGAGACCGGCGAACTGACCTCTTTCAGCCGACCGGACCTGGAGGACATCTGTGACGCCGCCGAGGCGGCGATCCGCGGCGGCGGCGGTTTCGGTTGGCTGAGCCCACCGCCGCGCCAGACCTTGGAGAGTTTCTGGCGCGGCGTGGTGCTGGTGCCGGAGCGGCTGTTGATTGTTGGCCGCCTGGATGGGGTCATCGCCAGTTCGGTGCAAATCGTCAAACCGCCGCGCAACAACGAGGCACAGGCCTTTGCCTGCCATTTCACGACGTTTTTCGTGGCCCCCTGGGCGCGCGGTCATGGCTTGTCCAAAGCGGTGATCGAATGCGCCGAGGCGCGTGCCCGCGCCGCCGGTTTCAGCCAAGCCAATCTCGACGTCCGCGCCACCCAGGAACGGGCGATCCAGATTTTCGAGGATCTCAAGTATAACCGTTTCGGCGAAAACCCGCGTTACGCGCTGGTCGACGGCGCCCCCGTCGCCGGTTATTTCTATTACAAGGACTTGTGATGATCCTGTTTCCGGCGATTGACCTCAAAACCGGCCAGTGTGTCCGCCTGCTGCGCGGTGACATGGACCAGGCGACGGTTTTCAACGACGACCCGGCGGCCCAGGCGGTGGCTTTCGCGCGGGCCGGCTGCGCCTGGCTGCATGTGGTCGACCTCGACGGCGCTTTCGCCGGTGCAAGTGTCAACCACGACGCCGTCACGGCGATTTTGGCGGCGATCGACATTCCCCTGCAATTGGGCGGTGGCATTCGCGACATGGCGGCGATTGAAACCTGGTTGGCGGCCGGCGTGGCGCGCGTCATTCTGGGCACCGCCGCGCTGCGCGACCCGGACCTGGTGCGCGGCGCCTGCCGCGCTTTTCCGGGCCGCATCGTGGTCGGCATCGACGCCCGTGGCGGCCGCGTCGCGGTCGAGGGCTGGGCCAAGACCGTCGACTTGGCGGTTGTCGAACTGGCCCGCCGTTTTGAGGATTGCGGCGTGACCGCCATTGTCTTCACCGATGTCGACCGCGACGGCGCCTTGGAAGGGGTCAACGTGGCCGCCACGGCGGCCCTGGCGCGGGCCATCTCAATCCCGGTGATCGCCTCCGGCGGGGTCGCCGGTCTCGCCGATTTGGCGGCCCTTAAGGCCGCCGGCGAGCGCGGCATCGCCGGGGTCATCTCCGGCCGCGCGCTTTACGACGGCCGGCTGGATCTGGCCGCCGCCATCGCCGCTCTGGCGGCGCCGGGGGAGGCGGCGGCATGCTGACCACCCGCGTCATTCCCTGCCTCGACGTCAAGGACGGGCGAGTCGTGAAAGGCGTCAATTTCGTCGATTTGGTCGATGCCGGCGACCCGGTGGCGCAGGCCCGTTTGTACGACAGCGAGGGTGCCGACGAGCTTTGTTTCCTNGACATCACCGCCAGTTCCGATGGCCGTGACACGCTTTACGACGTGGTCGCCCGCACCGCCGAGGTCTGTTTCATGCCGCTGACCGTNGGCGGCGGCGTGCGCAAGATCGAGGATATTCGCAAATTGCTGCTGGCCGGCGCCGACAAGGTGTCGATCATGACNGCGGCGGTCAAAACCCCCGAGTTNGTTACCGCGGCGGCCGAGAAATTCGGTAGCCAATGCATCGTCGTCGCCCTCGACGCCAAGGAAACCGCGCCCGGCCGCTTTGAAATCTTCACCCACGGCGGGCGTGAACCGACCGGGCTTGACGCGGTCGACTGGGCGCGNCGCATGGCCGCCGGTGGGGCCGGCGAAATCCTGCTNACCTCGATGGACCGCGACGGCACCCAAAGCGGCTTCAATCTGGCCCTGACGCGGGCCGTCGCCGACGCCGTGCCGATCCCGGTGATCGCCTCCGGCGGGGNCGGCACCTTGGATCATTTCGTCGACGGGGTCACCGAGGGTCATGCCTCGGCGGTTTTGGCCGCCTCGGTGTTCCATTTCGGCACCTTCCGCATCAACCAGGTCAAGGCGCATATGGCGCGCGCCGGCCTGGCGGTGCGCCCGACCGCGGAGACAACCCCATGACCGAGCATGTGTTGGACCGACTGGCGGCGACCGTGGNNGCTCGCCAAGGCGCCGATCCGGCGGCTTCCTACACCGCTAAATTGCTGGCCGGCGGCACCCCTTTGGCGGCCCGTAAAATGGGCGAGGAAGCCGTTGAAACGGTGATCGCGGCGCTCAGCGAGGGCCCCGACGCCCTGGCCAATGAAAGCGCCGATCTACTTTACCACTTGGTGGTGTTATGGACCGCNGCCGGCGTCGACCCGGCGACGGTCTGGGCCGCTCTCGAACGGCGCGAGGGCACCTCCGGCATCGCCGAAAAAAACAGCCGTTCGANAACNGGAGCTTGACGCCATGACCGAGGCCTATGACCGCGACAATGTCTTCGCCAAAATTTTGCGCGGCGAAATCCCCAACGCCACCGTCTACGAAGACGACCATGTGCTGGCGTTTTCCGATATCAATCCGCAGCGCCCGGTGCATAGCCTGGTCATCCCCAAGGGCGCCTATCGCGATCTCACCGATTTCGCCGAAAACGCCAGCGAGGCCGAGATCGTCGCCTATGTGCGCGCGCTGGCCAAGGTGGCCCGCGCCGGCGACGTGACCGAAACCGGTTACCGGGTGATCTCCAACACCGGCGCCGACGGCCACCAGGAAGTGCCGCATTTGCATTTCCACATTATAGGCGGCGCCCCCGCCGGCCCGATGGCGCGCCGGATGGACGTCGACGCCGACGGGTGAGCGAAGCGNGCCTGCGCCCCTGGCGGCCGGATGACACGCCGGCCCTGATCACCGTGTTCCGGGACAGCGTGCGTNNGTCGCCGGCCCATCCCGCCGCCGTCCGCCACGCCTGGGCGCCCGACGACATTGACNCGGCCGCCTGGAACGACCGCCAGACCCGTCATTGGACCCATGTCGCGGTCGACGCCGACGACCGGCCGCTGGGCTTTATCGAACTCGCCGGNGGCGCGCCGGCCGGCCATGTCGACATGTTGTTCGTCGCCCCGGCGNCCCAGGGNCAGGGCCTCGCCGGCGCNCTCCTGGCCGCCGCCGAGACGGCCGCCCGCGCCAGCGGNATGACTCGCCTGACCACCGAGGCCAGCCACGCCGCCCGCCCGGTTTTCCANCGCGCCGGCTTCCGCACGCTTTATCCCCGCACCCTGTGGCGGGCCGGTCAGTGGTTGCATAACACGGCGATGGCCAAGGACCTCGCCGAGGATCCTTAAAAACCGCGCTAACCCGTTCATAGCGGTAGTGCCGTCCCTGCTGGATCCCTCGCNGAGAGAGTCGCCATGGTCGCCCGCGTCCGCACCGTCGCCTTTCAAGGCATCGACACCGTCGACATCGATGTGCAGGTGCATATCGCCAGCGGCTTGCCGCGCTTCACCATCGTCGGCCTGCCCGACAAGGCGGTGGCCGAAAGCCGCGAGCGGGTGCGCGCGGCCCTCGCCTCGTTGGGCCTGGCGTTGCCGCCGAAACGCCTGACCATCAATCTTTCGCCGGCCGACCTGGCCAAGGAGGGCAGCCATTTCGACCTGCCCATCGCCCTCGGTCTATTGGCCGCCATGGGGGTCGTCGCCGAGGAGGATTTGATCGGTTTTCTGGCTTTGGGGGAACTCGCCCTCGATGGCAAATTGGCGGCGGTCGCCGGGGTTTTGCCGGCGGCGATCGGCGCGGCGAGCGCCGATCTCGGCCTGATTTGTCCGGCCGCCAATGGGCCGGAGGCGGCCTGGGCCGGCCATGGCGAGATTGTCGCAGCGCCGGATTTGCTGGCTCTGATCAATCACTTCAAAGGCAGCCAAGTGCTGGGTCCGCCGCCGCCGCCGGCCGCCGGACCGCCGCCGCTTTATCCCGACCTCGCCGATATCAAGGGCCAGGAAAGCGCGCGGCGGGCCCTTGAAATCGCCGCCGCCGGCGGACACAACCTGTTAATGGTCGGCCCGCCCGGCGCCGGCAAATCGATGCTCGCCGCCCGCCTGCCAGGAATCCTGCCGCCGCTCAGCCCGGCCGAGGCGATTGAGGTGGCGATGGTGCGCAGCGTCGCCGGGGCGCTTGGTGACGGCACCATCGACCCGGCCCGGCCGTTTCGCGACCCACACCATTCGAGCTCGATGCCCGCGCTGATCGGCGGCGGCAGTCAAGCCAAACCGGGCGAGGTCTCGCTGGCCCATTGCGGGGTCTTGTTTCTCGACGAATTGGCTGAGTTCCCCCGCCCGGTGCTGGACAGTTTACGGCAACCGATCGAAACCGGGCGGGCGGTGATCAGCCGCGCCAACCGCCATGTCACCTATCCCGCGCGCTTTCAATTGGTGGCCGCCATGAACCCCTGCCGCTGCGGTTATTTGGCCGACCCGGCGCGCGCCTGCGCGCAGGCGCCGCGCTGCGCCGAGAGCTATCAAGCACGCTTGTCCGGCCCGCTGCTCGACCGTTTCGACCTGGCCATCGAGGTGGCGGCGGTGGCGATTGACGATCTGAGCGCGCCCCCCTCGCTGGAGGGGTCGGCGACCATCGCCGCCCGCGTCGCCGCCGCCCGCGCCCGCCAAAGCGCCCGCGGCGACGGCCTGCTCAACGCCCGTGTCGATGGGGCGGCGCTGACCGCCGTCTGCGCCCTCGACCGCGACGGCGACACGCTGTTGCGGGCGGCGGCGGAAGCATTGCAGCTATCGGCGCGCGGCTATCACCGGGTGTTGCGGGTGGCCCGCACCATCGCCGATTTGGAGGCTGGCGGCGACACCGCCGAGACGCCCGTCGCCCGCCGCCACCTGGCCGAGGCGCTAAGCTACCGCCGCGCCTTGCCGTGAGGGGCGGAGACCCTTGGACGGTCGCGTGAATATCCGGTTGCTCGATTAGCGCATATTTCTTTATGATCTTCCTCGCGCGTTATCGCGGGGGAGACGGCTGTGCTGGGGACGGGGCGACGGCGTTCGCCGGGATGGGCGACGCCGGCCGGCGCGCTCATCGGCGCTGTTTTTCTGGCCGTCGGCCCGGCCACCAAAGCCGCCGCCGAGACGGCGGTGTCTTGCCTGATCGCCTGCCCCGGCGGCGGGCCGGCGACGGTCACCCTGAAGCGTCCGATTTACACCCTCAGCGTCGACCCCGGCACCCATCTGGCGGCCTGGGCGGCCTATCGGGTGACCCGCGCCAGCATAGGCAAATCGCCGCGCCGCAAGTGGCGCCGCGACCCGGACCTGCCGCCGGCGGTGGGTTTGGCGCCACGCCATTTCAAAGGCGCCCACGCGGCGCTGGGCACCGACCGCGGCCATTTGGTGCCCCTGGCCAGTTTCGCCGGCACCGGGGCGGTGCAGACAACCAATTACTTGTCCAATATCGTGCCGCAAAAATCGGCCCTCAACCGCGGCCCGTGGGCGGCCCTGGAAAAGGCGGTGCGCCGGCTGGCCCGGCGCCCGGGGGTGACCGGGGTGTGGGTCCAGACCGGCCCCCTGTTTGAGCGCGCGATGGCGCCGTTGCCGGCCGGCCGGCCCGGTCACAAGGTGCCCAGCGGGTTTTGGAAAACCGTCGCCGTGGAGACCTCCAGCGGCCTCAAGCTGGCGGCTTTTCTGTTCGATCAGGAGACCGTCCGCGGCGCCGACTTTTGCGCCGTCCGATTCGCCCTGCCCTTGGCCCGGCTGGAACGGCGGACCGGCCTCGACCTGTTCGGCGCGCCCAAC
>NZLB01000010.1 GCA_002694075.1 Nisaea sp. | reverse complement strand
ACCGTATGCCCTTTTCCCGTGAAATTTGCAGCCATGTCGCGCTCCTTTGTTTGTTCTTATTGTTTTGTGTTACGCAACCGTGACTTATTACAGCATTTTTAGATTAGCAACAAAAAATTGTATTTTACTCAGGCAATTCGTCTTGAAATCTCATTAATATATTGTTTTTAATCAGCGATTTTTTTCATAAAAACATCATATGAGAGACATTTTTGAATTTGATATGTGAATTTTTGATAAATCACCCAAGCGATTAGACTAGTTTTCTTCCGGAAATGATTAGTCTTAAATATTTAATACTATCCAAGCGATCAAGAAAGACGCTTCAAATCCACGTTTTATACGTTTGACATGATTGGTTTGGCGTGTCGTTGGGCATACTTAATTCGCGTAAAACAAGAACAAGGAACGTGAAAGCGCGTGCGATAACGCGGGTTGGGACAATGCGGACGCGGCCATTCAAGATGATCGGAAAGCCCATAGCGCGAAGGCGAATTTGGGGCGGGCGAATTTTGTGGAGGCGGAAATCGCCTGGGCCGACGGGGGGAAGGAGCAGGCAATGAACCAGGCCAATAAATTCACGCCCAGAACGTCGATCGGCGAGCTATTTTCCCGAGGTGAAATCAACAATCGCACGTTAATGGCGGTGCGCCGCGCCTTGGCCGAACTGCATGGCCCGCGTATGACGGCCCAAAACCCGCGCCTGGAGGAACTCAGCTTCATGCCGCGTGAAATGCTGCTGAAGCAGCGTAATTTCGGTGCCCGATCGATGCGCCAGTTAGACCGGATTTGCCAACATGTCGGCGTCTCCATCGGCGCCGAGGCCCAGGGCTTTACCCTTTACCCACACCATCATTTTCAACCAGCGTTCCCCCGCGACTGAGGCGGGCGACTGCGACCTCCTGTCACCACCCCCGGCGCATCCGGATCTTCCACCCGCGCGTATGGAAGGTGAAAGGATTTTCACCGTGCACGTTGTCTGGTTCAAGCGCGATCTGCGCCTTCACGATCATACCCCACTGGCCGCCGCAAGCGCCGCCGGCGCGGTTTTGCCGTTGTACATGGTTGAACCGATGTTATGGCGCCAACCCGACGCGGCCGCGCGCCACTGGCGGCAAGTCCGCGCCGCGCTGGCGGAACTCGCCGACGATCTCCGGCGACTCGATCTCAACCTCGTTATCCGCACCGGCGAGGCCACCGAGATCTTAAGCGCCCTCCACGCGGCGCGGCCCATCGAGGGGCTGTGGTCCCACCAGGAAACCGGCAATGCCTGGAGTTTCGCCCGCGACCGCCAGATCGCCGCCTGGTGCCGCGACCACCGGGTGCCGTGGCACGAAAGCCGGCAACACGGCGTGGTGCGCGGATTGAAGACTCGGGACGGCTGGGCGCGTAAATGGGACCGACAGATGGCCGCGGCGGCGGCCCCGCCGCCGGCCGGCGCCGATGGGGTCACGGAGGTCACCGGTGAGGCGCTGCCGAAAATACCCCGCGGCCTGGTCGACGAGCCGGACGGCGATCAATTACAGGCCGGTGGACGGGCCCAGGCCCTCGCCCTGATGGATAGTTTTCTAAATGATCGTGGCCGCGCCTATCATTTGGAAATGTCCAGCCCACGCACCGCCGACGTTAGTTGTTCGCGCCTATCGGTGCATTTGGCGACCGGCGCCCTGTCAATGCGGGAAGTGGCCCAGGCGACCTGGCGGCGGATGGCTGGCCTGCGCGATGAAACCGGCCCCGAGGTGACACGCTGGCGGCGCGCCTTATCCGCCTTCAACGGCCGTTTGCATTGGCATTGCCATTTCATGCAAAAACTTGAGGACGCGCCAAACCTGGAGATTGTCAATCTGCACCGCGGCTATGACGGTTTGCGCGACAACGATGACGCCGAGCGCCTGGCGNCTTGGGCTACGGGCCGCACCGGACTGCCGTTCATCGATGCGTGCATGCGGTCGCTGATCGCCACCGGGTGGATCAACTTTCGGATGCGCGCCATGCTGACCGCCTTTGCGACCCAGCATTTATGGCTGCATTGGCGGGCGCCCGGCCTGCATCTGGCGCGCCTGTTTAGCGATTACGAGCCCGGCATCCATTGGAGCCAGAGCCAAATGCAATCAGGCACCACCGGCATCAACACCGTGCGCATCTACAATCCGGTTAAACAATCCCATGACCAGGACCCGGACGGCGAGTTCATCCGCGCCTGGGTGCCGGAATTGGCCGCCCTGCCGGGCGCGGCGATTCACGAACCCTGGCGCCTGACACCGCTGGAATTGGCCGACGCCCAAATCCGTTTGGGGATCGATTATCCCCANCCCATNGTCGACCACTTGGCGGCCGCGCGGGCCGCCCGCGAACGGATTTACGCGGTTCGCAAAACCGCCGAATTCCGGGCCGAGGCGGCGGCCGTCATGGACCGCCACGGCAGCCGCAAAAGCGGCCTGGCGTCAAGCGCCCGCCGCCGCAAGCCGGCCAAGCGCGACACCCAAGAAAGCTTTACCTTCTGATGGNCGGTNACCGCAAAAAAGGCGATCTGCCGACAAAACCTTGCCTGACCTGTGGCCGACCTTTCGCCTGGCGGAAAAAATGGGCGGCCTGTTGGGANGAGGTGAAATATTGCTCCAAACGCTGCCGCGGCGACCGCCCGAAGGAGACTTCCCATGAAACGCCACCCCCAAGCCATTGACCCCGCCCCCGGCCAAGAATCGGTTTGGGATTATCCCCGGCCACCGCGCCTGGAGCCCTGCGACGCGCTGTTGAAGGTGATGTTCGCCGACCGCACCATCGCCGAGACGCGGCACGGCTGGCGGGTCCTCGAAACCTCACATCCACCGGTTTATTACCTGCCGCCGACGGATATTGACCAAAGCCTGTTGNTCGCCGCCCCGGGCGCCAGTTTTTGCGAATTCAAAGGCGCCGCAACCTACTGGTCGATCCGCGTCGGGGACCGTGTCGCCGAGCGCGCCGGCTGGNGCTATCGCACGCCCACCGCGCAATTCGCGAAGCTCGCCGATTATGTCGCTTTCTATGCCTCAAAGGTCGACGCCTGCTGGGTCGGTGACGAGCAGGTCGCCGCCCAAGAAGGCGATTTTTACGGCGGTTGGATCACCTCGCGGGTGGTCGGCCCGTTCAAAGGCGCGCCCGGCACGCGGTTCTGGTGATCTGACCGCCGNNCCTATTCGGCCGCCGCCGGCAAGGCCAGCCCATCCAGGAAGTGGGTCGCCTGGCGGCGGATGGNCGCCTGGTGGTCGTCGGCGAATTTATCCCACACGCGGTAGATCTGGGCCATCCTGGGGTTGCCGGCGAAACGGTCGCGGTGACGGTCGAGAAAAGCCCAGTAGAGAAAGTTGAACGGACAGGCGTCGGGGCCGACACGCTGTTTCACGTCATAGCGGCAGCCCCGGCAATAATTGGACATCTTGTTGATGTAATTGCCGCTGGCGGCATAGGGCTTGGACGCCAACACGCCGCCGTCGGCGAATTGACTCATGCCCAGGGTGTTNGGCGCCTCGACCCACTCATAAGCGTCGGCGTACACCGCCAGATACCATTCGTGAACCTGATGCGGTTCGACCCCGGCCAGCATGGCGAAATTACCGGTCACCATCAGACGCTGGATATGGTGGGCGTANGCTTCGCGTTTGGTCTGGCCGATGCAATCGGCGAGACAGNCCATGTCGGTGTCGCCAGTCCAATAGAAGGCCGGNAACGGGCGGTCATGGTTTAAGGCGTTGCGGGTCAGGTAGTCGGGCATAAANCGCCAGTAAATCCCGCGCACATATTCGCGCCAGCCGATCACCTGGCGAATAAAGCCCTCGGCGGCGTTGATCGCCACGGCGCCGCGCCGGTAGGCCGCTTCGACCCGCCGGCAAACCGCCAGCGGGTCCAACAAGCCGGCGTTGAGATAAAGGGCGATGACGGCGTGGAACATGAACGGCGTGTCGGTCAGCATGGCGTCTTGATAATCGCCATAACTGGGCAGACCGGCGGTGATGAAATGATCGACGGCGCGTTCGGCGTCAGCGGCCGTCACGGCGTAACAAAAAGGCCTCAAATCACCGAAGTTTTCCGGAAAATGGCGGTCGACCAGATCCAGCACCTCGGCCGTGATGGCGTCCGGCGGAAAGGACGCCGGCGCGGGCACGTCGAGCCCGCCGCGCGGGGGCTTGCGGTTGTCATGGTCGAAATTCCACTTGCCGCCGGTCGGCGCGCCATCCTCCATCAACAGCCCGGTGTCGCGCCGCATGTCGCGGTAGAAATACTCCATGCGCAACTGCTTCCGCCCCGCCGCCCAGGCGTCGAAACCGGCGTGGTCGCAGAGAAAACGATCATCTTCCAAAAGTCGAACCTGCGCCGCTTCGAGCTGGGTTTTCAGGCGCCATTCGCCAGGCTCGGTGGCGACGACGTCGGCCACGCCATGGCGCAGGCGCGCCCGCTGAACCTCGCCGACCAGCGTGCCGGTGTTGTCCGGATCATCGAGGGTGATGTAGTCGACCGACCAGCCGGCCGCGGTCAAAGCATCGCGAAAATGCCGCATCGCCGAAAGGATAAAGGCGATTTTCTTGCGGTGATGCGGCACATAAGTGCCCTCCTGATACGCTTCGACCATCAGCACCCGGTCACGCGCCGGATCACTCGCCGCCAGGGCGCTGAGGGTCGACGTCAATTGATCGCCCAATACCAGGATCAAGCGCCTGCTCGCCTCGCTGGCGGGTTTGCCCCGCCGTACCGCTTCCGCCATTCGATGCCGCTCCACATGACTGTCTGGGGCGGGATATAGCGCGCCGCATGGACCCGGGAAGGGCCATGCCGCTTGACCCGGTCGCCAACCGCGCCATGTCGGATGTCAGCATCGATGGAGGGCGGGGCGTATGGCGCGGGACAGCGAACAAGCGGGAGCGAAAGTTCTCGGGATCGAAGACGGCGGCGAAATCGTGCATGTCGAATTCGAAACCGCTACCGGCGAGACGGTCGCCGGCATTTATGAATTGATCGGCTGGACCCAGGCGCCGAAGGCGGTCAAGCTAAAAGTCGAACAAGAACTCTGGGTGCCGCAAAAAACCCACTAAGGCCAGCGCCCCTCAGCGACCTTCGAAGACCGGCTTGGTTTTGTCCAGGAACGCGCGGAAGCCGGTCTGAAAGTCGGCGGTGTCAAAGCAATCATAGCCTTCCGCCATCTCCTCGGCACTGAGCGGCCGCGGGTCCAGTAGTCGATAGAGAAACTTTTTATGCCACCGCGCCGTTAGCGGCGCGCCCTCGGCGATTTTGCGCGCCCATTTGGCCGCTTCGTCATCCAGCGCGTCATCGGCCACCACTTTGTTGACCAAACCGGTGCGCAAGGCCGCCTCGGCATCCATCAAATCGCCTAGCAGCAAAATCTCCATCAGCACGTTCACCCCGAACTTGGCCACCAGCGGGCGCAGTTCCTCGGGCGACTCAACCAGGCCAAGGCGTTTGATCGGCACCCCGAAACGGGCTGATTGGTTGCACAGGCGCAGATCGCACATCGCCGCCAGACCAAGACCACCGCCGACACAAGCGCCCTCGATCACCGCCACCGTCGGATGGCGGCAGCCCTGCACCGCCTCCAGCGCCGGGTTCGAGACCGCCGCATAGGCGACCGCCTGGTCACGGGTGCTGCGCTTGGCGGCGAATTCCGAAATATCGGCGCCAGCCGCGAAAGCCTTGCCGCCGGCCCCGCGAAACATCAC
>NZLB01000009.1 GCA_002694075.1 Nisaea sp. | reverse complement strand
AGCGCGCTGGTGGTGCGCCAGGCCAAAGCCCTTGGCCTGACCCAGAAAATCATTGGCGGCTCAGCGCTCCATCAACCGACCACAGCCGCCCTCCTGGCGCCGGGTGAACTGGCCAATGTCTGCGCCGAGAGCGCGTCCTCGCCGATTTCCGAGAACACACCGGCGTTCCGCGCCTTCACCGCCGAATATCGGGCGCGCTTTAAAAGCGCGCCCGACGCCTTCGCCCTTGGTCAATACGACGCCATGAAAATGATGATCGCGGCGCTAGAGGCCGGGGCCGACACGCCAGCGAAAATGCAAACCTGGCTGGCCAGCAACCGTTACACCGGGCTGGCCATGACCTACCGCTCCGACGGCAAGGGCAATATGGCCCATGACGCGGTGATCATCTGTTATGACGGCAGCGGCCGCGTGCCGGCGGTGGTCAAACGCTACCGCGATGTCGATGGGCACGACTAAACCCGACGGCCCGACGCTTGGTGTTTAGTCCGGAACTCCTGCTCGCCGGCCTCGGCCTCGGGGCCGCCTACGCCTTGGCGGCGCTTGGTTTCGTGCTGATCATCAACGCCGTCGGCGCGGTCAATTTCGCGCAAGGCGACTTTGTCATGGCCGGCGGCTATGTGGCGGTGGTGGTGACCGCCCTGCTGCCGCCGTCGCTGGCGCCGGGCCTGTTGGCGCTGCCGCTGGTGTTGGTCGCCATGGCGGTTCTCGGCCTGTTGTTTTCCGCCCTCGCCTATCTGCCGCTGCGCGGCCAGCCGGCGGTCGCGGTGTTCATCAGCACCATCGCCGTCGGCCTGATCCTCAGGCAAAGCGTCAACGCCGTGTTCGGCGCGGCGCCGCGCGCCGGTCCACCGGTACTGACGCCGGAGATGGCCGGCGCGATGTTCAGCCAGGTCGCGACCATCGCCGCCGCCGCGCTGTTGGTCGCCGCCGTTCACGGCCTATTAAAGCATACCCAGTTCGGCCGTCACCTGCGGGCGAGCGCGCAAGATCCGGAAATGGCGGCGGCCATCGGCGTGCCGGTGACCTGGATGGTGATGGCCACCTTCGCTCTGGCGACGGCGCTGGCCGGAGTCGCTGGCCTGTTGCTGTCGCATGTCTATCTGGTGCAACCGGAAGATGGCACGACCTATATGCTGAAAGCCTATATCGCGGTCACCCTGGGCGGCTGGGGCCGTGTCGGCGGGGCGGTGCTCGGCGCGCTCGCCATCGCCGTCTTCGAGACCTTGGTCGCCGCCCTGGTCTCGCAAGTGATGGCCGAGGTCTTGTTGTATCTGCTGGTCTTGGCCGTGCTGTGGTGGCGACCGCAGGGCCTGATGGGCGAGATCGCCGGGCGGCGGGCGTGACCGGCCGGCATGTTATCGCCCTTGGGTTGGCCGTCGCGGTGGCAGCGGCGCTGCTGGCCGGCGTCGACGACTATGGCCTGCGTTTGCTGACCCTGGCGGCGATCTACGCCATCGCCGTGCTGGGCTATCAACTGGCGCTCGGCCACGCCGGCGTGCTGTCCCTGGCGCAGGGCGCGTTTTTCGGCGTTGGCGCCTATGTCAGCGGGATTTTAACCACCACCCATGGCTGGGACGGGGCGCCGGCCCTGGCCGCCGGCGCGTTGACGGCGGCCGGTTTGGCCGCGTTCGTGGCGGTGCCGGTGCTGCGGCTGGAAACCCACTATTTCGCGCTGGCGACCCTGGCCATCGCCGAGGTCGTCCATTTGCTGGCGGTCAATTGGACCGAGATGACCGGCGGCGCCAATGGCATTTATGGCGTGCCACCGCTGGCCCTGTTCGGTTTCGTGGTTGCGCCGGGGTGGCCACTGCTGATCGCCGTCAGCGGTGTGTTGGCGGCGATGATCGCGCTCGCCACCTGGCGCGTTGGCGGTCGCCGCCGCCTGGTCCTGGCGCTCGCCCGGACGGCGCCCTTGGCCGCCGATTGCCTGGGCATCGCGCGGCGCGCCCTGCGCTTCGAACTATTCGTCCTCGGCGCCGGCATGGGCGGGCTGGCCGGCGCCCTGCAAGGCCACACGGTCGGCGTGGTGTCNCCGGCGGTAACCGATTTCGCANTGATGGTAAGCTTTCTNGTCGCCGCCCTGATNGGCGGNCGCGACCGAATCGTCGGTGCCGTGATCGGCGCCCTATTAGTGGTCCATTTGCCGGAATGGCTGCGTCTCTTCGATGTNTATTACCTGGCGATTTACGGCGTCGCCNTGCTGGCGGTGATNATTTTGGCGCCGGCCGGGCTGGCCGGGTTACTGCCCGCCNCCGGCACGCGCCCGCCGAATGATCCGGCCNCCCCNCCCCGCCGCTGGCAGGGNGGTAGCCTTGATGCCCAGGATTTGCGCAAACGTTTCGGCGGTGTCGTCGCCGTCGACGGCGTCGATATCGCCCTGCCGACCGGGCGCATAACCGGTATCATCGGCCCCAACGGTTCCGGCAAGACGACTCTTTTGAATCTGATCACCGGCCTGGTCGCGGCCGATGACGGCAGCGTGACGATCGACCGCGCCCGGCTCGACCCGATGGCCGCCGACCAGCGGGCGCGCGCCGGTTTGGCGCGCGGTTTCCAGCATCCCGAAGTCGACGGCGAGCAAACCGTTTGGGCGGCGGTGATGGCGGCGCAACCCCTCAATCGGTCGATGGCGCGCGCCCGCGCGCAGGGCGCCGCGGCCCTGGCCGCCATGGATCTCGGCGGATGGAGTCGGGCGATCAATGACCTGACGCCGGCCGAGTGTCGCCGCTTGGACATCGCCCGCGCCCTCGCCAACCGGCCGCGCGTGCTGCTGCTGGACGAGCCGGCCGCCGGCCTCACCGACGGTGAACAGACAGCCTTGGCGCGCGATCTTCGGCGCCTCGCTGACGGCGGTCTGACGGTCGCCGTGGTCGAGCATGGCATGCGCTTTTTGCTGCCCCTGGCCGACCGGGTGATCTGCCTCGACCGCGGCCGCGTGATCGCCGTCGGCACGCCGGCCGAGGTGGTCGCCGCGCCGGCGGTGATCGACAGCTATCTTGGCCGCGAGGCCGGGGCGGCGGCCACCAACCTGTTGGGCGGCGCGTGATGAGCGATCTGCTACGCTTGACCGGCGTGACCGTGCCGCGTGCGGGCGACCGTCCGCTGGTGGCGCTTGACTTGGCGATGCCGGCGGGCCGCGTCGATGTGGTGCTGGGCGCCAATGGCGCCGGTAAGAGCGAGCTATTGGGTGCGATCATGGGGTTGCGGCCGCTCGCCGCCGGCCAGATCTGTTTCGCGGGGGCCGACATCACCGACGTGCCGCCTCATCGCCGGGCGCGCCTTGGACTCGGCTTTTGCCCCGAGGGGCGGCGACTGTTTCCGGCCATGACGGTGGCCGAAACCTTGACCGCCGCCAGCCGTGGCACGGCCGCCGCCCGGCGCCGGCGGCGGGAGATGATTCTCGACCTGTTTCCGGCCCTGGTGACGCGCCTGGAGACCACCGCCTGGCGGCTGTCCGGCGGCGAGCAACAAATGCTGGCGATCGGTCGAGCGCTCGCCGGCGGTCCGCGGTTGCTGATTTTGGATGAACCCTCGCTGGGCCTGGCGCCGCGCGTGCTCGGCGACATCGCCGCCGCCCTCGGCCACCTGAAGGCCGACGGCACCGCCATTCTGATCGCCGAGCAAAACGCCCGTTTCGCCCTGGCCCAGGCCGACCACGCCTGGGTCCTCGACCAGGGCCAATTGGTATTGTCGGCGCCGGCGGCGGGCCTGCTCGAGGCGCCCGAGGTGCGCCGCCTGATGATGGGGCAATAACCCCAGGCGATGGATTCGCGATTGAGGCGTGCCCCGCCCCGGCGTAGAAAGATGGGCCAACCAAAGAGAAGCGCCCATGTCCGAATCACCAACTCCCGACTATCGCCGCACGCCCGCCGAAATCGCCGCCGACATCCTGCTGGATATCGAGGCGGTGCATATCCGGCCGCAGGAACCGTTCACCTTCACCTCCGGGCGGCTCAGCCCCGTCTATGTCGATTGCCGCAAGATCATTTCCTTTCCCCGCGCCCGCGCGCGGTTGATGGATATGGCCGTCGACCTATTAGGCCAGCAGGCCGGTTTCGAACAATTCGACGCGGTCGCCGGCGGCGAGACCGCCGGCATCCCCTTTGCCGCGTGGATCGCCGAACGGCTTGGCCTGCCCATGTTGTACATCCGCAAAAAGCCCAAGGGCTTTGGCCGCAACGCCCGGATCGAAGGGGCGCTGGCGCCGGGCCAACGGGTTTTGCTGGTCGAGGACTTGGCAACCGACGGCGGCTCCAAGCTGTCGTTCATCGACGCCGTCCGCGAGGCCGAAGGCGAGATCGCCCATTGCCTGGTGGTTTTCCACTACGGCAATTTTCCGCAAAGCACCCAATCCCTGGCCGACCGCGGGGTGGCGTTGCATGGTCTGTGCACCTGGTGGGATGTGTTGGCCGCCGCCGAACGGCGCGGGGTCGCCGCCGCCGATATCGACCAGGTCCGCCTGTTTTTAAATGATCCCGATGGCTGGGCCGCGAGCTTGCCGTCATCGACCGCCTGAAAGGTGCGCTATGCTGAGAATTCTCGGACGCAACAACTCGTCGAATGTGCAAAAGGTTCTGTGGTGCTGCGACGAACTCGGGATCCCGTTCACGCGCGAGGATTATGGCGGCGCTTTCGGCAAAACCACCGAAGCGCCCTATCTGGAGTTGAACCCCAACAGCCGGGTGCCAACGATCATCGAGGACGACACGTTCGTGTTATGGGAAAGCAATGTGATCGTCCGCTATCTCGCCGATAAATATGGCAAGGGCGGTTTGATGCCACGCGATCCGCGGGCGCGCGCCGACGCCGACCGTTGGATGGATTGGCAGCAGACCACGGTGCTGACTTTCATGACGCCGCTGTTTTGGGGTTTGGTGCGAACGCCGGAAGATCAGCGCGATCCCGCCGCCTTGGCCGCCCATCGCGCCGCCGGGGCGGAAACTTTCGCCATTCTCGACCGCCGCTTGAGCGGCCGCGACTTCATCATGGGCGAGGCTTTAACGGTCGCTGACATTCCGCTTGGGGTGATGGTCCATCGCTGGTTCGCATTGGTCGACGACGGCCCGGAATTCGCCGCAATGCGCGCCTGGTACGTGCGGCTGGGCGACCGCGCGCCTTTCGCCAAACATATCCGCGATTTGGCGCTAACCTAACGCTGAAAGCAAACGGCCCGGCGCAAGGCCGGGCCGCATTCTGGTTATGCGGCCGTGCTTAAGCGGCGGCCTGCCACGCGGTGTCGCCGGTGATTTCGGCCAGACGGACAGGGTCGACGCGCCAGGCGTCGTTGACATTGACGGCCACGTCGGCGTGTTGCTCGACCAGCGCCATCAGGGCGTCCAAGGACAAGTCGAATTGTTCGGCGGCTTCGCGCGCCGTTAAGCAATATTGCGTCATCAGGGTAACCTTTCGCGTCAAAAGACGAGGCGGGGTGTATTGTGGATTAATTACGCCGTAAAGCCCTATTTGGATCGCCGCCGGGAAAAATTTTTTGGTGTTGCAAATTACCCATCGTCGCCGCGGCGAAACGGCAAGTTGTTGTCGATATACGCTTTCTCGGCGGCCATCTCACGGCGTTCCGCGGCCAAGAACTCTTCGACCGCCTGATGAAATCCCTGGTGCTGAATGAAATGGGCGCTGTGGGTATAGGTCGGCACATAGCCGCGTTGAATTTTATGGGGCCCCTGGGCGCCAGCCTCGACCCGCTTCAAGCCGTGGGCAATGGCGAAATCGATGGCCTGGTAATAACACAGCTCGAAATGCAGGAATTTAAAGTCGGCGACACAGCCCCAATTACGGCCATAGAGCGTGTCACCGCCGATCAGATTGAGGGCGCCGGCGACGGGCCGGCCTTGGGATTCGGCCAGAACCAAGAGCACCCGGTCGGCCATGCGTTCACCCAGCAGACTAAAAAACGCCCGGTTCAAATAGGGGGCGCCCCATTTGCGGTCGGACGTGTCGATGTAAAAACGGAAAAACGCGTCCCAATCGCTTTCGCGCAGGTCGCTACCGGTGGCCAGACGGATATCGACGTCCAGGTTCGCCACTTCGCGGCGTTCCTTGCGGATCGCCTTGCGCTTTCGGGACGCCAAGTCACCCAGAAAATCGTCGAAATGACCATAGCCNTGGTTATGCCAATGGTATTGCAGACCTACGCGCCGCAAAAAACCACGCTCNCCAAGCGCCGCGGCGTCATCCTCGGGCAGAAAATTCAAATGCAGGGACGAGACGTCGTGNACTCGCACCGCCTCGATCAAGCCGGCGACCAGGAGTTCGCGCATATGGGCCCGGTCCTGGTCCGGACGAATCAACAGACGCGGACCCGGCACCGGCGTGAACGGCACCGCCGAGATTAATTTCGGATAATACTTGCCGCCGGCCCGTTCGAAGGCATGGGCCCAGCCGTAGTCAAACACATACTCGCCCTGGGAATGCCCTTTGAGATAAAGCGGCACCGCCGCCAGAAGACCGCCCGCGTCATCCTCGACCACGACGTGCTGCGGCAACCATCCGGTTTGCGCGGTGACCGTGCCGGCGACTTCCAGCGAATGCAGGAAGTCATAGGCCAAAAACGGATTGTCGCGGCCGGCGCAAGCGTCCCAGGCGTCGCCGGATACCTCGTCCAGACTCTCGATCAATTTAATGCGCGCGCCGCCGCCGCCATCGGGCATGGCGATCCCCTTCAATCAACCTTCGCTCAATCTGGCGCGCCGCCGCCATTCGGCAAGCCTGAGGCCGCTTAATCGCGCCGGAAGATCGCCTCGATTTCGACCGCCACGCCACGCGGCAACGAGCCGGCGCCAACCGCGAAGCGGGAATGGCGCCCTTTGTCACCGAACACGTCGACCATCAAATCCGAGCAGCCATTGATGATTTCGGGATGCTGGTCGAAATCGGGGACCGCATTGACGAAGCCGCCGACTTTGACCACGCCGCTGATCCGGTCGAGATCGCCATCACAGGCGGCGCGCGCCTGGGCGATCAAATTCAGGCCGCAAATCCGCGCGATCTCTTGGGCCGCCGGAATATCCATGTCGCGGCCGACCTTGCCGACCCCTTTCAGCTCGCCATTCCAGAACGGCACCTGGCCGGAAACGAAAATCAGATCGCCGGTGACCACATAGGGAATGTAGTTCGCCGCCGGCGCCGCCGCGTGGGGCAGTTCGATGCCAAGCTCGGCCAAACGCGCGTCAATGGTCCCGGTCATGTTTTCCTCCCTTGCCGATGAACCGGCGCAGGATAGCGCGAAGCCGGCAGCCCGGCGAGGCCGGATTTACCGCGCCGGGCCAGTCGCCGACGGCTCGGCCGTCACGCCATCGGCGATCAGCGCGCCAATCGCCTCGGTGGAATAGCCGAGCTCGGTCAAAATCGCCCGGCCATCGCCGCCCAGGGCCGGCGGGCCGCAGCGGATCGGTAGCGATTGGCCGTCCAATTGAAAGGCGGTGTCGGGCAGGCGCAACGCCCCCTCGCTCGGATGCTCCATATCGCGGAAAAAGCCCACCGCCGCGAGGTGCGGGTCATCGAATAAATCATCCAGCCCATGGACCGGTCCGGCGGGGATTTCGGCCGCCTCCAAGCGGGCCAGCCAATCGGCGCTGGTGCGNGTCTGGCTAACCTCACCCATCAAGGCATAGAGGTCATCGATGTTTTCCTGGCGCGCCCGATAGGTTTGAAAGCGCGGATCGGCGGCCAGGTCCGGGCGCCCGGCGGCATGCCAGAAGCGCTCAAACTGGGCGTCGGTGTAGGGCAGAACGCAGATGTAGCCGTCGGCGGTTTTAAGNGGGCGNCGATGGGACGAGGTCACCCGCTCATAGCCGGCCGGCCCCATCGGTGGCTGAAACACCTGGCGATACTGATGATCGGCCAGGGTGAAGGCGGTCATNCCCTCGAACATACCGGCGTCCAGGGTACAGCCGACACCGGTCCGCACGGCCTTGATCAGGGCCGCTAGAATCCCTTGGGCGCCGATCACGCCCATCAATTTATCGGCCAGGGTCATCGGCACGAATTGAGCCTGGCCGTCGCGCGCCAGGCTGGCGCCGACGACGCCGGACAGACCCTGGATGACGTCGTCATAGGCCGGCCGCTCGGAATAAGGCCCGCCGGCGCGAAAACCGGTTAAACCGGCGTAGACCAAGGCCGGGTTGCGCGCCCGCACAGCCGCGTCACCGAAGCCGAGGGCGGTGATTTTCTGCGGNCGCATATTGTGCACAAAAGCGTCGGCGGTATCGATCAGCCGCCACAACACGTCCTTGCCGGCGGCGGTTTTCAGATCCAGGACNAGGCTGCGCTTATTGCGGTTGAGGGTCAGGAACATGGCCGCCATTTTCGGCGAGCGCATGGGTCCCAACACGCGCGTGGCGTCGCCGTCATGGGTCTCGATCTTGATCACCTCGGCGCCCATATCGCCCAGCGCCTGGGTGGCCACCGGACCGAACACCAGGGTTGTTAGATCGAGGACACGCATCCCCTCCAAGGGCAGCATGGCGCGGGCCGGAAGCGGCGGCGCTTAGGCCGCCTGGCCNCGGGCCTTGGCCCGCGCGGCTTGCAATTCATCCTTTTTGACACCGCCGACATAATCGATGGCGGCGGCAACCCCGCCACGGCCATGGCGGATGCCCAGCATTTGCATGGACGCTTCGACCGCGCTCAAAGTGCCGAACAGCATGGGTTCGTTCAAATCGCCCATATGGCCAATGCGGAAAGCGCGCCCGCGCAAAGGACCCAAACCGCCGGCGATCGAGGTGTGGATCATTTGCCGCGTCAACGCGCGCAGTTCGACCGGGTCGATGCCTTCGCCGGTGAGGATGGTGGTCACACCATTGGAACGTTCGGCCGGATTGACGGCGTTAAACGCGAGATCGCCGGTTTCGGTCCACACCTGGACCGCCCGGCGCACGACCTCGGCGAGATAGGCGTGGCGGTCGTAAATCNCNTGCAAGCCCTGTTCGGCGATCATNGTCAACGCCTCGTCCANGGCGAAAATCATATGTTCCGGGCAGGTGCCGCCAAAAGCGCGGTAATGGGCGTGGTGACGCCGCTGCGACCAATCCCAGTACATTTTCGGGGCGGTCGACCGCGTGTGTTCCTCAAGAGCGCGCGGGCTAGCCGCCAACACGCCGAGGCCCGGCGGACACATCAACCCCTTCTGCGAGGCCGAAACGACCACATCGATGTTGTTGGCCGCCATGTCCAAAGGCTGGGTGCCCAAGGTGGCGACCGCGTCGACCATGTAGAGGGCCGGATGGCCNACGGCGTCNATGGCCGCGCGGACGGCGGCGATGTCNTGGCACACCCCGGTCGAGGTGTCGGTGTGAACCTGCATCACCGCCTTGATGCGATGGTCGCGGTCGGCGCGCAAAGCCTCGGCGATCAGGTTGGGATCGGTGGCGCTACGCAAATCGGTGGGCACGCTTTGGCAGACCACGCCGAAGCGTTTGGCCATGTCCGTCCAGCCATTGGAAAAGTGACCGGTTTCCGGAATCAACACGTGATCGCCCGGCGACAAGGTATTGGCGATCGCCGATTCCCAGGCGCCATGGCCATTGCCGGCGTAGATAAAGACCTCGCCCGCGTCCATGCCAAAGATCGGCCGCAGGGCGGTGAAGCAATGCTCAATCGCCGCCGTCAAAGCCTCGTCTTCCAANTCGACGGCCTGCCGCCGCATGGCGTTCAACACACGCTCGGGGATATGGGTCGGGCCGGGCGCGCTTAAAAATCCGTGTCCATGACGAGTCATGCGGGTCTCTTCCAGGGTCCTGTGAAAATATGGTGGGGGCCAGTCGGACACCCAAGTTTTACAATAAACCAATGTCTTGCCGCCCGCAATGTCAGGAATGCGGATGGTCGCCAAAGGGGCGACAGAGCGCGTCAAGTGGTGTAGCTATGATGGCCGGCATCAAGGAGGAACGAGGATGACGGATTTGCATGAAAACCCGGTGATCGGTGTGNTGGGCGGTAGCGGCGTCTACGACATGGATGGTCTGGTCGATGCCGAGTGGCGCGATGTCGGTTCCTCCTTTGGCACCCCTTCCGACGCGATTTTGTTTGGTACCCTGGACGGCACCCGCATGGCCTTTTTGCCGCGCCACGGCCGGGGCCATAAATACAGCCCTTCGTCAATCAACTATCGCGCCAATATCGACGCCATGAAACGCGCCGGAGTGACCGATTTGATTTCGGTGTCGGCGGTCGGTTCGTTACGGGAAGATTTGCCACCCGGCCATTTCGTGCTGGTCGACCAGTTCATCGACCGTACCTTCGCCCGCGAGAAAAGCTTCTTCGGCACCGGCTGCGTGGCGCATGTCTCGATGGCCCGGCCGGTGGCGCCACGCCTGGTCGACCACCTGGCGGCGGCCTGCGCCGACTTAGGCCTGCCCCATCAACGCGGCGGCACCTACATGACCATGGAAGGCCCGCAGTTTTCGACCCTGGCAGAAAGCGAGCTCTACCGCGCCTGGGGCTGCGACGTCATTGGCATGACCAATATGCCGGAGGCGAAATTGGCGCGTGAGGCGGAAATCCCCTATGCCACCGTCGCCATGGTCACCGATTACGATTGCTGGCATCCGGATCACGAGGCGGTCACGGTCGAACAGGTCGTCACCCATCTCTTGGCCAATGCCGATAATGCCCGGCGGCTATTGCGCGCCGCCGCGCCAGCGATTGCCGCCGCCCGCCCGGCGGTTGACATGGCCGGCGGCGACCTTGCGCTCGACGCCGCCTTGATCACTCATGAGGACGCGCGCGACCCCGCCCTGGTGGCGCGCTTGGACGCCGTCGCCGGCCGTCTGCTGAACGCCTAAGACGACGATATTTCGCTTGTCCGCGCGCCCGCCTTCGGCCAGTCTGCGCGAGGCTGGGGTTGGGAGGCAAATGGCGGAGCAAGGTGGAATCAAATGGCCGCGGAAGCGCCCAAGATCGGGTATTGGCGGGCTTGAATCGCTCTATCGTTCGGTTACCGACGGCCGCGTGCTCGACGCCAAGTCGCTCTATATCCGCGGCGTCTTGGCCCATGAAAATGGCCGTTTTGACGAAGCCGCCGAATACCTGGCCAAGGCCATCTGCCTAACCCCCGCCGATCTTCCCGGACAAATCAAATTCGGCCAAGTCTGTGAGCAAGCGCAATGGCTGCGGCAAGCCAGTTTCGCGTTTTTGCGCGCCCTCTATCTTCAGCCGAACGATCCCGAAACCTGGTTTCGCCTCGGCCGCACCTATGCCGGACAAAATCTGGCCGGGCACGCCGAAGCCTGCTTTCGGCAAGCCATCGCTCTCGACCCCGCGCATAGTAACGCGCGCACCGCCCTAGCCGCCCTGGTCGCTTAAACCGCCCGCGGGCAATACCGAAGCCATGGCCAGCGGGCCTGATAGCCGGCCGCCTTGCGGGCGGCCAGGGCCGCCGTGCCGGCACGTCGATTAGGCCGCAAAATCCCGGCGAAGGTATCGGCGAGGCCAAACGGCGCGTGAACCGCGACATCGCCGCCGGGGGTCGGCCGCATGCCGACGCAGGTCGAATGGATCAAAAACCGGCCAATCGCCGCGGCGCTGGATGGAATCGGCGCGCATTGCGCACCGAAGCGCGCCGCGTACCAGAGATGNACACGCGCCTGGTTGCGGATTTCNACCGGCGCGCCGAGATCGNCGAACAGCGCCCGGCCCCGNNGGATNACCGCGTCTTCGGCGGCATAGGACAGGTCGCCGCCNTCGAAATAGAAAATATCGTAATCGNTGACATGGGNGTCGGCCGGCCACCCCATNTGGGCGTTCCAAACCGCGTCATAAACACAGCCGGCGACCAACCAGGCGTCGGCCACCCCCAAATCCGGCAAGCGCGCCANGATCGCNCGATTGCGGGANTTGGCGAGAGCCAAATCGCGCAGCCGCGTCCGCAACCTCGCCTCCTCTCGCCGGTTCCCCACCGCCATCCTCAATCTGCCGACTTCTCGCCATTGAAATTGGCCGCTATGGTGCGATGCACACACCGAAAAGTCATGTTCATTTCGCAACCTGACCATGCCGACGATCTTTGACCTTGCGCGCCAAGCGGCGACCCTTGGCATTGCCACCCTGTCCGGCTGGTTGTTCCAAGTGATCGGCGTGCCGCTGCCATGGTTCCTCGGACCGATCATCGCGGTCGGCCTGCTGAGCCTGGCCGGCGCCCATTTGGCGACCCCGCCGGCCAGCCGCCAGACCGGCCAAATTCTGCTGGGTAGCGGCATCGGCCTCCAGTTCACGCCGACGGTGGCGGCTTTTCTCCTGGATAACTTAACGACCATGGTGGTGGCCGCCGCCGGCGGCATTCTCCTAGGCACTTTGGCCGGCAGGATTTTGCGGCGCACCGCCGGCACCGACCCGGCGACCGCGCATTTTTCCTGCATGCCGGGCGGGGTCGCGGAAATGGCCAACCTGGCCGAACGTTTTGGCGGCCAGGTCGCGCCGGTTTCGTTAGCCCAGTCGTTGCGCTTGTTTTTCATTGTTGTGACGGTGCCACCGGCGCTGACCCTCTTGGGCATCACCGGCAGCGATCTATTCGTCCGCCCGGACCTGCCGTTTAAGCCCGTCGGGCTGCTTGCCTTGATGTGCATGACGGTCGCCGCGGCGCTGTTGATGGCACGGGTTAAGACCGCCAACCCATGGATCATCGGCCCGGTTTTGGTGGCCGCTAGCCTGACTGTACTGGACGTTCGGTTTTCCGCCATGCCGGGCTGGATGTTCAGCATCGCGCAGATTTTGATCGCCGCCAGCCTTGGCCTGCGCTACCGCCGCGAAACGGTGATCGCTTTGCGCCATTTTTTGCCGCCGGTTCTGGCCAGCATGCTGATCCTTATCGGTGGCTCGGTGGCGCTGGCCCTGGCATTGGCGCCGTTCAGCGGCCTGTCGGTGGCGGCGCTGATCCTGTCGACGGCGCCGGGCGGGGTGGCGGAAATGGCGATCACCGCGCAAATCCTTAGCCTCGGAGTGCCCCTAGTGACCGCCTTTCATCTCTTGCGGGTGGTTTTTGTGGTCACCTTGTCGGGGCCGATCTACCGCCTGGCCCTGCGCTTCTAAGGTAGCGACGGGCGGCGATTTGACGCCATCCGGAGGCCGCCGTAAGCTTGCCGCTCGGCTTTGAAAGGATCCTTGACATGGTCTCCGTCACCCATCAATTAGCAGAATTCGCGGTCAATTTGACCCTTGATGACATCCCCGCCGAGGTGCGCGCCCGCGCCAAGGCGCTGATCTTCGACACCGTCGGGATCGCGCTGCGCGCGCGCCATGACACGCAATCGACGCGGGCCATGCTAGCCGCCTTGGCGCGCTTGGAAATGACCCAGGGGCGCGCCCATGTGATTGGCGACAGCCAGACCTATCCGGCCGCCGTCGCCGCGCTGGTCAATGGCGCCGGCGCCCACAGCTTGGACTTTGACGACACCCATGCCGCCGGCTCGCTGCATTCGAGCGCCCCAATTGTACCGGCCGCTCTGGCCGCCGCCGAATTGGCCGACGCCGATGGCGCCGCCACCTTGGCCGCGATCATCGCCGGCTACGAGGTGCAAATCCGGCTCTCCCTGGCCCTCACCCCGGCCGAGCATTACACCCGCGGTTACCACCCGACGGCGACCTGCGGGGCTTTTGGCGCGACGGTCGCCGCTGGCCGGTTGCTGGGCCTCGACGCCGCCGGCATGGAAAAAGCCTTTGGTGTCGCCTTGTCGCAAACCTCGGGCTCGATGCAATTCCTGCATGACGGCGCCTGGACCAAGCGCAGCCAGGTCGGCCATGCCGCCTATAACGGCGTCATCGCCGCCACCTTGGCGGCCGAGGGTTATCACGGCGCCGGCCAGGCATTGGATGGCCAATGGGGCTTTTTGTCAGCTTACGCACCCAACCCCGACCCGGCCCGCGCGATCGCTGGACTGGGCGAAACCTGGCAGACCATGGGACTGGCCGTGAAACCCTATCCGTCGTGCCGCTACAGCCATGCGGCGATGGATGCGCTGCGCCACTTACGGGCGGCGAATGATGTGGACGTCGACGCCATCAGCGCGGTGGAAATTGGCCTGCCGCAGACCGGCCAGAACATCATCGGCACGCCGCTGGCCCAAAAGCACGCGCCCAAAACGGTGGTCGACGGTCAGTTCTCCATGCCGTTCCTGGCCGCCGTCATCTTGCGCAAAGGCGATCTTGGTTGGGACGACTACGACCAATTGCTGAGCGATCCGGAGACCCTCGCGTTGACTCGCAAGGTGAGCTGTGTGGTCGATCCGGCGGCGGAGGCGGAATTTCCCGCCAATATGGCTGGGGTCGCCCGCGTCACGGTTGGCGGCGAGCGACTGGAAACCATGGTCGTGGTGCCCAAGGGCGAGCCTGACAACTTCCTGACCGAGGCCGAATTAACCGGTAAGTTCGANNGTTTGACGGCCCCATATCTNAGCGCCNCGCGCCGCACCCGGTTGGCCGACGCGCTGCTTGACCTGGACGCGCAAGCGTCAATTCCGGCGGTCTTGGAATTAACGCGCCCGGATGTGGCCGATTTGAAATTGGCGGGAGAGGACTGAGCCCCATGGTTTATAACGCGANCCCCGTCGACTCACGCCCCGAGGACGGGCCCAACACGCGCCGCCTGCGCGAGACCATCGGCCGGGCCTTCGAGGATTTTGAAATCGGCGATATCTACGAGCATCGCCCCGGGCGCACCATTAACGAGGCCGACAACAGCTGGTTTACCTTGTTGACCATGAACACCCACCCGCTGCATTTCGACCACGCCTTCGCGGCCGAGACGGAATTCGGCAAACCGTTGGTGAATTCCTGCCTGACCCTATCGATCGTCGCCGGCATGACGGTCTCGGACACCTCGCAAATGGCCATCGCCAATCTCGGCTGGAAGGATATCAAGCTGACCGCCCCGGTGTTTGTCGGCGACACCATCTACGCCGAAAGCGAGGTGTTGGACAANCGCGCCTCTAATTCGCGGCCGACCCAGGGCATTGTGACGGTCAAGACCACTGGCCGCAAAGCCGATGGCACGGTTTTCATGACCTATGAGCGGTCCTTCCTGGTGGCCAAACGCGNCGCTTAACGGCCCGGTTATTTCTTNTTGATCGCGACAGCCAAGCCGGGCGGCACCGGCGGGNTCAGGGACGCGTGTTCGCCGGCCAGGGCGGCAATCGCCGCCAAGCGATCCTCGGGGAACGGCACCACCCGGCGCGGCCCGCGGTCAACATGGCCCCAAAGGTATTCCGCCGTCGCCGCCAAGACACCGTCGCNGGTCCGNTACATGCCGGCCATGATATGCATCAACTTGGCGTTCCAATCGATGAGATGGCAGGTGATCAGATAGCNCTCGTCAACCAACATCTCGTTTTTGAAGGTCTGGTGGCTTTCCAGCGCGAAAAACCCGCAATTGGTGGTCTCACGATAGGTCGCGCCCATCGCTAGTCGGTCGCTGAAACCATNCAGCCCGGCGTCGATGGCGACCCCGTAATAGCCCACGTTCATATGCCCGTGATGGTCGATCCACGCCGCCGCCACGCGGCCGTGGCCGGAGACGACGGGTGCCAAATGNGCGAGCGCCGAGGGCAAGGTGAGATCGTTCATGGCCAGCGATCCTGTGATTACGTTTCTGTGATGGCAGTTCTGTGATAGCAGTCCCGGGATGACAGTCCCCGGATGACGGGACCACCTTCATGCCATCGCCAGCGGCCCCAGGCAATGGCCCGCCGGCACCGGTCGAAAGATTTCACCGGCGCTCGGTTTCACGCTACCATGGCGCGATCAAGACGATGCCGCCGGGAGAGCTGAATGGATCCGAAAAAACTGGACGCCCTGNGCGCCCNTTANCGAGANGCCCGCGGCGATGAAATNTACGACCCCGATTTCCGCGCGGTCNCGGCCACACAATGGCATGACGGCGGCCGGCGTAATTTTCCGTTTTCCGGCATTCCCACCCTGCTTGATTTGCCGGCGGCGGAAGGCCCCGACGGCCTGGACGTGGCCCTCATCGGCGTGCCCATGGATTTGGGCGTGACCAATCGCGGCGGCGCCCGCTTTGGGCCGCGCGCGGTGCGCACGATTGAGCGGATCGGTCCCTATAACCACGCTCTTAAGGTGGCCCCGCAAGCGGTCCTCGCCTGCGCCGATATCGGCGATGTGCCGTTTCGCTCGCGCTACAGCCTGTCCGACAGTCTGGCCGATATCGAAAGCTTTTTCGGGACGGTGCGCGCCGCCGGCGCCAAACCGCTGGCGATTGGCGGCGACCATTCGGTCTCCTATCCGATCTTGAAAGCNCTCGGCGCCNACCNGCNGGTCGGCATGGTTCATATCGACGCCCATTGCNACACCTCGGGCGNGGTCGAGGACGTNAAATTTCACCACGGTGGCCCGTTTCGTCACGCCGTGCTGGACGGGGTGCTCGACCCAACCCGCACCATCCAGATCGGCATCCGCGGCAGCGCCGAATATTTGTGGGAGTTTTCCTACGAGTCCGGAATGACCGTGGTCCACGCCGAAACTTTCGCCGAAAAGGGGGTCGCGGCGATTATCGCCGAAACGCGGGCGGTGCTGGCCGGCCAACCGTTTTACATCACCATTGATGTCGACGGCTTGGACCCGGCCTTCGCGCCCGGCACCGGTACGCCGGAGGTTGGCGGCCTGACCCCGCGTGAGGTGCAGGCGCTCTTGCGCGGCCTGGTCGGCGCCGGGCCGCTTGTCGGCGGCGATGTGGTCGAAGTGGCGCCGCAATACGACGCCAATACCACGACCGCCCAAGTGGGCGGGCAAATGGCCTTTGAAATTCTCTCGCTGATGGCTGTCGAAGCGACCGCGGCGGCGCTCGATTGAGCCCTGGGCTCAGGTCCGACCGCCCCGCGCGACGGCACCGAGAAAGCGGTCGGTCTCCTCAACCGTGGTATCGAAGGGNGTTACCACCCGCGCGTGAGACCAACCGTCCGGGCCNGCGCCGCGCACATAAAAATGGATGTCGTCGTCGCGTAATTCCTGCAGAACCGCCGGCGCCAAATGCAGAAACAGAATATTGCCGTCGACCGCCTCGGCGATGCGCACGCCGGGCTGATTGGCAAGACCGGCGGCCAAGCGCGCCGCCGCGGCGTTGGCCTGGCCAGCGTACCGAAGCCAATTGCCATCGGCCACATAAGCGCTGAGTTGCGCCGATAAAAAGCGCATTTTCGAGAACAGATGACCGCCCCGTTTGCGTTTGAATTCAAAGGCGCCGACATGGGCGCGGTTGAAAAAAATCACCGCTTCGGCCGACAGGGCGCCGTTCTTGGTGGCGCCGAAAGACAGAATGTCGACGCCCGCCCGCCAGGTCATCTCCGCCGGGCTCAGCCCACTGGCGGCGACCGCGTTGGCGAATCGCGCGCCGTCCATGTGCAAGGGCAGGCCATGACCATGGGCGATGTCGGCGATGGCGCGAATTTCATCGACGCCATAGCGCGTGCCGGCCTCGGTCAATTGGGTGATGCTGACCGCCGCCGGTAACACATGATGGACGCTGTCACCGGTCGCCGCGGCGAGGCCATGTTCCAGCGCCACCGGGTCGATCCGCCCGGACGCCCCCGGAACCAAGGTCAGTTTGGCACCGTCGGTGAAAAACTCGGGCGCGCCGCATTCCGAGGCCTCGATATGAGCGTCGGCGTGACAAAAAACGGTGCCGTGAGACGGCGTCACACTGGCCAGGGCGAGGGCGTTGGCGCCGGTACCGGTGGCCACCGGGAACGCGGTCAAATCGCACTCGAAGACCTCGGCCAAGGCCGCCTCGGCGGCGCGGGTGTGATGGTCATTGCCGTAGGGCATGGTGCGATGGTCATTGGCCGCGATCAAGGCGGCGAGCACCTCCGGCGCCGCGCCGGTGGAATTGTCGCTGGCAAAATTTACGGGCGAAGGAGACATGGGCAAGAACTTCCAAAAAAATAACGAGAAACAATCCACCTAGGGAGCGGAAATCAGGGAGTATCGGCCGATCACCTGTCCGTCGGCGAGCCGCACCACCAGCAACAGCGGCGCATCGTCGGGCGCGGTTAAATGCAACAATAAGCGCGCGCCGTCCAAGCGCGCGCCGCGCAAGACATGGCCGGTCGGCACCATCACGCGGTGGTCGCCCAACGGCGCCATGATAGGCGGCATGGCGGCCCCTTGTACCGGCGGCGCGGCGACCGCGACCTCATCGGTTTTCGCATCGCTACCCATCTTATGGGCCATCGCCACGAACAGACCGGCGACCCCGACAATCAGCAAAACCCCCATGCCGATCACCACCCCCATCAACAAGCGGTGGTTCAGCGGAAATTGAGCTTTGGGCTCCGGCCCGGCTTCATTGTAGTTTGCGCCCATGAGCGACACCGATGACGAAATGCTGCGCCTGATTGTCGAGCCCGCGGCACCCCCCGCGACTGGCGAACGCCTGGATCGATGGCTGGCCCGCCACCCCGATATTCTGGACCATCCAAGCGCCCTGTCACGCAGTCGCTTGAAAGCGTTGATCATGGAGGGAAAGGTGACCGCCGACGCCGTGACGTTAACCGACCCCTCAGCGCCGGTCAAACCCGGCCAGGTGATCTGCGTCACCCTGCCGCCACCGGTCGACACCACCACCCTGCCCGAGGACTTGCCCCTCGACATTATCCACGACGACGACGATTTATTGGTCATCAACAAGTTCGCTGGGATGGCCGTACACCCGGCGCCCGGCACCTTGTCCGGCACCGTGGTCAACGCCTTGCTGTTCCATGTCGGCACGCAATTGTCGGGAATTGGCGGCGTGCGCCGCCCCGGCATCGTGCACCGCCTGGACAAGGATACCAGCGGCCTGCTGGTGGTCGCCAAAAACGACCGTGCCCACCATGGTCTGGCGGCGCAGTTCCATGATCATTCGATCCACCGTGAATACCATGCCCTGGTGTGGGGCGTACCACAGCCGCCGGCCGATCGGATAGTGGGCGATATCGGGCGCGATCCACGCCAGCGTACCCGCATGGCGGTGGTCACCCGGGGCGGCAAACCGGCGATAACCGACTATCGTCGCCTGACCGCTTTCGGCCAAGGCGCGGCGCTGATCGCCTGTCGCCTGGAAACCGGCCGCACCCATCAAATCCGGGTACATATGGCCTCTCGCGGCCACCCGCTGATCGGCGACTCGGTCTATGGTAAAGCGACCCGCCAACGGCGCCAGCGGCTGGCCGATTGGTCGACCACGGCGGTCGATCCGGCGACAAGTTTTCCCCGCCAAGCCCTGCA
>NZLB01000008.1 GCA_002694075.1 Nisaea sp. | reverse complement strand
GCGCCGCGGCTTTCCGGCGGTTCGGCCAAGACAATCGCCCCACCGCCCATGGCGTCAACCACCGGGAGAGTTTCCAACCGCGGGTGAAAGGCGGCGGTTACCCGGCCATCACCGGCCGCCGCGGTGGCCGTAGCGAAATCCAAGGGAGCCCATTCGCCACCATCTTGGTCAACGGGCAATAACAGTTCGCGCATGGCACGTACCCTTATCGTTTTAGGACCCATATATGGTAGCTAATTTATCCAGATGCCACAACCTCTGGACTAAATTTCTTAATTCGATCCACTTGGCGACGTGGGGCCGGGATCGAATGGGCGCGCCGGCGCCACCCGTTTGGCGGCCTCGGCGTAAAGGGCGTCGCGCCGCTCGGCCAGCCACGCGAAATACTTCCGCAAATCGGCCGGCGTCATTTCAAATTGACGGTTGTTGAGCTCGGTCATCAGGTCGTGAAGACGCCGAATGTCATCGGACCGGCCGCTCATTTGCAGCACCTCGATACGCACATCCTCAAACCATTCCAGGCTGACCGCCCGTGTCGTTTTGGCGTCTTCGATAAGAGCCTTCAAACGACGGGACTGGAAAGCCGCCAGCTTGGAGTCGACCTCCTTGCATTGCTCCAGCAAGCCCGCCAGATCGGCGAAGTCTTCCTCCGCCAACTGATGCAACGGCTTGCCAAGATACGTCAGCTCGAGGTTTTTAACCGCCATCGCCCCGACCATGCGGGTCAGCCGGTTCAGCGGCGCATTGCCGCCCGGCAAGCGTTTGCAATCCTCGGGGCCAAAGGTTTTGGACGGCGGCTCGTCCGGCGCCGCCGCCGCCGCCCCAACATCCGCGGCGGCGTTGTCCTCAGCCGTCGAGGTTGCCGGCATGGCGTTTCGCGGGGCGGTCTGCGCGGCACCGGAGTCAAGCCCGGCGGCCAGCACGCCGAAAACGACGGCGAACGCCACCCATCGCGCGCGCCCGCTCACGTCAACCGTGCCAGGCCATGGCGCACGACCTTGGCCATCACGCTCGGCAGAGCCAGGGTCTCAAGCCGGTCAACCGGGTGCCAAAAGAAGCCTTGCGGCGCGGCGGCGGCACCCGCCGCCTTGGCCGCAAAGAGTGTTAAGGAAAGCTCAAAATGCGTGAAGACATGGCGGACATGGCCGCTAAGCGGACGCCAATCGGCGGCCACCGGCGCCGCCGCCAAATCGGCGGTCGGGTCGCCGGCCGGCCGCCATTCGCTTGACGGGACTTCGGTCATGCCGCCCAGCAGACCCCGCGGCGGCCGTTGGCGAAACAGCATCTGGCCATCGCCGCGCCAATACACAAAGGCCACACCGACACGTTTGGGTTTGTTTCGCTTGGGCGCCTTGACCGGCCATTGGGTGGGGTCACCGTCGCGCCGGCCCGCGCACCCCGCGCCCCACGGGCAAAGCGCGCAGGCCGGCCTGCGCGGCGTGCAAATGGTGGCCCCCAAATCCATCAGCGCCTGGGCGTAATCGCCGGCCCGCCGCGGCGGCGTCAAGACCCGCGCCCGCGCGGCGATTTCCGGTTTGGCCGCCGGCAGCGGTGTGGCGATACGGTACATGCGAGCGATCACCCGTTCGATATTGCCGTCGACCGGCGTCGCCGGCCGATCAAAGGCAATGGCCGCGATCGCCGCCGCGGTATAAGGGCCGATCCCCGGCAAGGCGCGGAGACCGGCCTCGTCGCTGGGAAACACGCCGTCATGGTCATGCGCCACGGCCTGGGCGCAGGCATGCAGATTGCGGGCGCGGGCGTAATAGCCAAGCCCGGCCCACGCGCTCAGCACCGCGTCCAAGGGCGCCGCCGCCAAATCCCCGACCGTTGGCCAGCGCGCCAAAAAGCTTTCGAAATAGGGTTTGACCGTGACCACGGTGGTTTGCTGCAACATGATCTCGCTGAGCCACACACGGTAGGGGTCGGCCGGTTCGCCGGGCGCCGNGCGCCAGGGCAAATGGCGGCGATGACGGTCGTACCAGGCCAGCATCGTCGTCGCCAGGTCGCCGCTTTCCGCCAATCTGTCCGTNGTCGTCACCATTATCGCCCGCTTTCACCGCGCCTCNGAACGCGCTAATCTTATCGCCGATGGCGCGCGAACAAGATAAAAAAGCATCGGGCGGGCGGCCACTGCGACCGCTGGCCACGGTGGTTGACGGTCTGACCGACGCCGGTCTGCGCCGGCGTGGCTTTATCGAAGCCCGTCTGATTCAACGGTGGGCGGATGTCGTCGGCCCCGATTTGGCCGCCGCTTGTCACCCCGAGGATTTGCGTTTTCCGCGGGCCACTGGCGGCCGGCGGCGCGGCACCCTGCGTCTGCGCGTGGGCGGCGGACGGGCGGTCGAAATTCAACACGCGATTCCCACCATTATCGCCCGGGTGAATCAGGTTTTTGGCTATCAGGCGGTCGCCCGCGTGACCTTGACACAAGGCCCGCTGCCCACCCCGCCGGCGCCGCGGACGCGCTTCACCGCGCCGACCCGGAACCAAAAGGCGGCGGCGGCGACAAAGGCCGCGGCGATCGGCGATTCGCGCCTGCGCCACGCCCTCGCCGAACTGGGTGCGGCGATCGCCGCCAAAGACACCGGCGACAGCTAAGCTCGGGCAACACAAAATCGCCATTTTTACAGCGCACCCTCGGCCTATGAGATGGCTATTGCGAGCACCGCAACGCCAGCCTATGGTAGCTAGATATGGTGGAAAGGACACGATTGTGGACCGTAGAACACTAAACCTTGTGCTTGCCGGAATGGTCCTGGCGCCCACCGCCGGGCTAGCGGCGACGTCCGAGATTAAAGTCGATGTGGCCGCCGCCCTGGCGCCGCGTTTTCTGGGTGCCGAGTCCGCACCGATCACCATGGTGGAGTATTTCTCGTTGACCTGCGGCGCTTGCGCCAAGTTTCACCGCGATATTCTGCCAAAGATAAAAGAAAAATATGTCGACAGCGGCCAGCTGCGCTTGGAATTCCGCGACTTTCCCTTGGACATTTGGGCGCTACGCGCCGCCGCCATGGCCCGCGGCGCCCCGGCCAAACGCTACGCCGCCTTGCTGGAGGTGCTATACCGCCAACAGACGCGCTGGACCTCGGCCGATGATATTTTGGCGGCGCTGAAACAGATCGGCCGGCTCGCCGGTCTCAGCCCGGCTTATGTTCAGGCCTGTTTGAAAAATGGTGAATTGCTGGACGGCATCGCTAATTCGCGGCTTCAGGGCAATCGCGAATTTGGGATCGCGTCGACGCCCAGCTTTCTGATCGGCGACCGCAAGATAGACGGCTATCTCCCATGGCCGGAATTCGACGCCTTGCTGGCCGACGCCGTCGGCTGATCGCGAGGCGCGTGTGTTTTTCTCCAAACTGCGGTTAAACGGCTTCAAATCCTTCGTCGACCCGACCGAGTTGCGGATCGAGCCAGGTTTGACCGGTGTCGTCGGCCCGAATGGCTGCGGCAAATCCAATTTGGTGGAAGCCTTGCGCTGGGTGATGGGCGAAACCTCGGCCAAGCAAATGCGCGGCGGCGAGATGGAGGACGTGATTTTCGGCGGCTCCGACAGTCGCGCGCCGCGCCATGTCGCCGAGGTGATGTTAGAGGTCGACAACAGCGCCCGCCGCGCGCCGGCGGCGGTCAATGACAAAACCGAGCTGACCGTGATCCGCCGTATCGAGCGCGGCAAGGGGTCGGGCTACCGGGTCAACGGCAAGGATATGCGCGCCCGTGACGTGCACTTGTTGTTCGCCGACGCGGCCACCGGCGCACGCGCCACCGGCCTGGTCAGCCAGGGCCGCATCGGCGCGATCATCAACGCCAAACCGCGCGACCGCCGGCACCTGTTAGAGGACGCGGCCAATATCCGCGGCCTGCATTCGCGCCGTCATGAGGCCGAATTGCGTCTGCGCGCGGCGGAAACCAACCTCGCCCGCCTGGAAGATGTGCTGACCGCGCTGGCCGGTCAAATGGACGGGCTGCGCAAGCAAGCCCGCCAGGCCGCGCGTTACCGCAGCGTCAGCGATCGCATCCGCCACGCCGAGGCAATGTTGTTTCATCTGCGTTGGCAGGCCGCCCTGGCGGTCCGCGCCGACGCCGGCGCACGCTTGGAAGATCAACGCCTTATCGTCGCGCAATTGACCGAACAAGCCGCCGCCTTGTCGACGGCGGTGGCCGAAGCGACCGCCGCCTTGCCGGATTTACGCCAGACCGAGGTGCGGGCGGCCGCCGAATTACAGCGGTTGACCCTGGCGTTGGCCGATCTGGAGGCCGAGGATAAACGGGTGGCGACGGCCAAAAGCGAGGCCGAGACCCGCCACCGTCAGGCCGATGACGACCTCACGCGCGAAGCGCGCCTCGCCGATGAGGCGAAAGTGACCATGGCCGCCCTTCAGGAAGAGGCCGCGACCCTCACCGCCCAGCGCGCCGGCGAGGACGCCGCCATGGAGAAGGCCCAGACGCGACTGGGCGAGGCCAATCGCGCCGCCGAAGCGACCGAACGTGAGATCGCCGCGGTAACCGAGACCATCGCCACCACCGATGCCCGCGCCGCCGCTCTCAACCGACAAGTTGAACAAGCCAACCGCCGTCAGGCCCAGCTTGATCAGACCAACCAGGACCTGGGCCGGCAACGTGCCGCGGTGGAGGCCGAGGCGGTCGCGCCGGCCGACCGCGCCGCCGCCGAAGACGCGGTGCGCGCCACCGCCGCCGCCGCCGAGGCGGCGCAAACCGCCCTCGACGCCGCCAGCGGCGAACGGGCGACCGCCGAAACCGCCCAAGATCGCAGCCGCGAAGCCTTACGCGCGGCGCGCGCGGCGGTCGGCAAATTAGACGCTGAAATCGATTCCCTCAGCGCGGCCCTGGCCCAGATCAGCGAGGAAGGCACCGGTCACGCGGCGCCAATGATCGCCCAGGTGACCGTCGCCCCCGGCTATGAGAAAGCCTTGGCGGCCGCCCTGGGCGCGGATCTGGACCTGCCCGTGGCCGACGAGGGCGGCGCCGATGGCTGGCGGGCGCTGGTCGCCGGCACCGATGACCCGTCACTGCCGGCCGGTATCGAGCCCCTGGGCGCGGCTGTCGATGGGCCTCCGGCCTTAGGTCGCCGGCTGGCCCAAATCGGGGTGGTCGCCGATGCCCAAAGCGCCCAAGCGCGCCATGGCGATCTTCGTCCGGGTCAACGTTTGGTAACGCGGGACGGCGGCCTGTGGCGCTGGGATGGTTTGGTGCGAACGGCCGCCGAGAGCGGCGGCCAGGCGGTCCGTCTGGAGCAGCGCAACCGGCTGGTCGCGGTGCAGGCGGCGGCGACCGCGGCGCACGGCGAACTGGCCCAGGTGACCGCGGCGGCTGAGCGCGCCGGCGCCGCCCTGGCGGCGGCCGAACAGGCCGAACGGGCCGCCCGCGACCATCTGCGGGCGAGCGAAACCGCGCGCGACGCGGCACGCTCGCGGCAGACCGAGATCGGGGCCCGCTTAACCAGTGTGCGCACAAAACTGGCGGCCCTGGATGAAAGCGCCGCGCGCGTCGCCGCCGAACGCGCCGAAATCGCTGAGGCGCTCACCGGCGCCAGCGACGAAATCGCGACTTTGGCCAATGTCGATG
>NZLB01000007.1 GCA_002694075.1 Nisaea sp. | reverse complement strand
TACCTCAACGTCGACATCCATTTCGACCGCGCTCAACTCGACGCCCTGCCAAAAGACGGACGGTTGATCGTGGTCGCCAACCACCCGTTCGGGGTGCTCGATGGCATCGCCATTGGCTACATTCTCTCGCGGGTACGCCCCGACATTAAGATTCTCGCCCATTCGGTCCTTGGTCGGGCCGAGCCTTTGCGCCCCTATTTGATCCCAATCCTCTTCGAGGGTGAAAACGGCGCGCTCAGGGCCAATGTCGAATCCAAGCGGATCGCTATGCAGCATCTGGGCAATAATGGCACGATCATTATTTTCCCCGCCGGCCGGGTATCGACCGCCGAAAAAATCTTTGGCGAAGCGACGGATTCACCATGGAAACTTTTCGCCGGGCGGCTGATCACGCATTCCAACGCCACAGTGGTGCCGATCTTTTTCGAAGGCCAAAACAGCTGGGTCTTTCACTTCGTCTCCAAGTTCAGCGCTAGCATCCGCGAGGCGGTGCTGTTGCGCGAGGTCCTGAAACAAATAGGTACCAAGGTGGTGTCGCATATCGGCGCGCCGATCGATCCCGCCTCGCTGACCGAAATCGGCGACCGTCAGGCCATTCTCGACTATCTGCGAGAGGCGGTTTACGACCTCGACCCAAATGGCGCGCCGGTTCTGTCGCCCAGCCCCTAAGCCTCTTTTCATTCGCCGCCGATTTTGGCAATTTATAAAAAACAACGGACGCCAAACGTCCACGGGGGGTGGCATGCTGACGCCAGACCAAATCACCCAGTATCGTGAAGACGGATACGTCATTCCCAAATGGCGCTTGTCGACGGCCAAGTTGGACGAGATACGTGCCGCCGCCGACGTCATGTTGGCGGCCCAGCCGCATCATGCCGATCTGCATCCGGCTTTGATGGAGGAAGGCGGCCCCTGGCCGACCTTTGGCCATCACCCGGAATTGGTCGCCATGGTCGGCCAGTTAATCGGTGAGGATCTGATCCTGTGGAGCATGGGTTATTTCGGCAAACCGGCCCTTAACGGCAAGGCCACACCCTGGCATCAGGACGGTCAATACTGGCCGATACGGCCGCTGGCCACCTGCACCGCCTGGCTGGCCCTTGANGACGCGACGCCCGAAAACGGNTGCCTGCAAATGATCAAAGGCTCGCATAAGGAACGCCAGTTGCTGGCNCATGAGCGCAATGACAGCGNNGCCTACACCCTCAACCAGGAACTGCCCGAAACCGCCTATGACGAGGCACAGGCGCGCGACCTCGTTCTCNAAGCCGGCCAGGTCAGCCTGCATGACGCNTTCATGGTGCATGGCTCGGCGGCCAACACCAGCGCCCATCGGCGGCGNGCCATCACCTTTCGCTACATGCCGGCCAGCTCTCATTTCNACCGCGATTTGGCGGCCCGCCAACATGCCGAACTTGGTGTTGTCGAGCATACCTATCGCACGCTCTATCAGGTCAGCGGGCGCGATCGCTCCGGCCGCAACGAATTAACCCGCGCCCGCCCACCGGCGACCTCAGCCGGTCACCCGCGAAGGGCTTAAAAACTCTGCTCGCGGGTTTTCTGAAAGACCAGGTTGGGCCATTCCTCTTGGGTGTGCTGAAGATGCCACCCATTGCGCGCCAAAAACACCGGCACGCCGTCATGGTCCTCGGCCATGTCGCCATTATTGGCGTCCCCAAATTTTTTCAACTCGCCGCTGTCGGCAGCCTCGATCCAGCGCGCGGTNTNAAGACCGGCCGGCTCAAAATGGCAGGGCACGTCATACTCGGTGCGGATCCGNTCCGCCAGGACGTCAAATTGCAAGGCGCCGACGACGCCGATAATCCATTGGGATCCAAGGCGGGTTTTAAANGCTTTCGCGGCGCCTTCCTCGGCGAGCTGTTGGACTGCCCTTTCGAGGTGTTTGGCGCGCATCGGGTCGTCGGGACGGACCCGTTGCAGCAGTTCGGGGGCGAAACTGGGAATACCGGCGAACCGCAGGTCCTCNCCCTCGGTCAAAGTATCGCCGATGCGCAAATTGCCATGGTTGGGAATTCCGATGATGTCGCCGGGAAAGGCCTCCTCGGCCAACTCCCGGTCGCGGGCCAGGAAGAGGACCGGGTTGTGGATGGTCATGGTTTTAGCCGAGCGAACATGTTTCATTTTCATGCCGCGCTTGAAATGGCCCGAGCAAATCCGCGCGAAAGCCACCCGGTCACGGTGTTTCGGGTCCATGTTGGCTTGAATTTTAAAAACAAAGGCGGTGACTTTTTTCTCTTCCGGCGTGACCGCCCGGGCGACGGTCGGCTGGGGGCGTGGACTGGGCGCGAAACGGGCCAACCCTTGGAGCAATTCGCGCACCCCGAAATTGTTAATGGCGCTGCCGAAGAAAACCGGCGTCAAATGGCCTTCGCGGTAGGAGTCCATGTCGAAGGGCTTGCATAGACCACGCGCCATATCGACCTCTTCGCGCAGAGTCTCGGCGGCGTGCTCGGGCAACCATTCGTCAATCTTGGGATCATCCAAACCTTCACAGGTTTGCCCGTCGTCGGGCACGTCATGACTGCCGCGGTCGACCAACAGCAAGCGATCGTCAAGCAAGTCGTAACACCCCTTGAAAGCCTGTCCCATGCCAATCGGCCAACTGGCCGGCGCCACATCCAAGGCCAGGGTTTGCTCAATCTCGTCCAACAGCTCGAAGCAATCGCGCGCCTCGCGGTCCATCTTGTTAATGAAAGTGATGATCGGCACGTCGCGCAGGCGGCAAACCTCGAATAACTTGCGAGTCTGTTCCTCAATCCCCTTGGCCGCGTCGATCACCATCACCGCGCTGTCGACGGCGGTTAGCGTGCGGTAGGTATCTTCGGAGAAATCCTCGTGCCCCGGCGTGTCGAGCAGGTTGAAGGTGCGGTTGTCGAACTCATAGGTCATCACCGAGGAGGCGACCGAAATGCCACGCTCGCGCTCGACCTTCATCCAGTCGGAATGGGCCCGCCGCTGCTCGCCCCGCGCTTTCACGGCGCCGGCCATTTGAATGGCGCCGCCAAACAGCAATAGCTTCTCGGTCAGGGTGGTTTTGCCAGCGTCGGGATGGGAAATAATCGCGAACGTCCGGCGGCGCGTGACGGAATCGGTTAAAGCGGTCATGGATGAAACACGAGAATGAATACCGCGCCCTGTATACGCCCTGCCCCGCGCCAGGCCAAGGGGCGAGGTGTCTATCGACGGCTTAGCCGCGCTCGCGCATCAAACGCGCCTTTTCCCGCTGCCAGTCGCGTTTTTTCTCGGTCTCGCGTTTGTCGGCCTTGCGTTTACCTTTGGCCAGGCCGAGCTGTAGCTTGGCGATGCCGCGGGCGTTGAAATACAAGCTGAGCGGTACCAGCGTCATGCCCTCGCGCTGGATTAGGCCGAACAAACGGTCGCGCTCGCGGCGATGGACCAACAATTCGCGCGGCCGCTTAGGCTCATGATTGAAACGGCCGGCCTGGCCGTATTCCGGAATGTTGGCGTTGAACAGCTTGAGCTTGCCGTTATCGGGGCCGGCATAGGCTTCGTTAATGCTGGCCTGGGCATGGCGGAGGGATTTAACCTCGCTGCCGGTTAGGACCAAGCCGGCCTCCAGCGTGTCCTCAATCGCGTAATCGTAGCGGGCACGTCGATTTTGGGCGACGCTACGGCCCGTCGGCGCCGGCTTAGCCATGGTCCATCGGGCGCCGACCGCCGGCTTAGTTCAGCAAGCCGGCGGAGCGCAGGGCCGATTCCACCTTTTGCTTGCTGCTGTCGGCGATTTCGACCAGCGGCAAGCGGGTCGCGGAATCACATAGGCCCAGTAACTCGGCGGCGTATTTAACCGGCCCCGGGCTGCTTTCACAGAACAGGGCGTCATGCAACGGCATCAATCGCTCATTGATCGCCTGCACCGTGTCCATGTCGCCGGCCGCCCAGGCATCATGCATTTCGGCCAGCGGCCGCGGTGCGACATTGGCGGTAACCGAGATGCAGCCATGGCCGCCCTGGGCCAAATATGGCACGACGCTGGCGTCTTCGCCGGACAATTGGGTGAAATCGGCATCGATCGCCAGGCGGGTTTTCATCGGTCGCACCAAATCGGCGGTGGCGTCCTTGACCCCAATGACATTCGGCAGCTCGGCACAACGCGCCATGGTCTCGACCGACATATCGACGACCGAACGCCCAGGGATGTTGTAAATCACCTGGGGCAGGTCGACGGCGTCATTGACCGCCTTGTAGTGCTGATACATGCCTTCCTGGGTCGGCTTGTTGTAATACGGCATGGCCAACAAGGCGGCGTCGGCGCCGGCTTCTTTAGCATGACGCGTGTAGTCAATCGCCTCGGCGGTCGAATTCGAGCCAGTCCCGGCCATCACCGGAACCCGGCCGGCGGCGACCTCGATGCAGATTTCGACCGCTTGCTTGTGTTCGTCATGGCTGAGCGTCGGCGACTCTCCGGTGGTCCCGGTCGGCACCAGGCCGTCGGTGCCCTCGGCGATTTGCCATTCGATCAGTTTTCGGTAGGCCGCGACATCAATCGCGCCATTCTTGAACGGCGTGATCAAAGCCACAAAAGAGCCTTTGAACAACGGGTTTCCTCGATCATAAGACATCGAAATGCTCCCTTCGCCGTTGTGATCATAAAACCGGCCGGCACCATACGCCCCCTCGGCGACGGCGGCAAGCCTACCAACTTGTCGGCAGTCCGGCGGCAGCGTAGACTCTGGCGCCATGTGGCGAGGCTTGGCGATAGCGGTGTTTTTGGCGGCGACCGTGCCGGCCGCGTCGGCGCGTGCGACTCCGCCCCTACCCCTGCCGCGCCCGGCTGAGGCGGCGGCGCCAGCATCGCCGACGATCGCCGCCTATATCGAACTGCGCAAGCTGGCCGAGACCGGCGCCTGGCACGACCTAAGCCGCCGCGCCGACGCGGCGGCAACGGCCGGCGAGCCGGTGATCGCCAAGCTGGCCACTTGGCTGCGGCTGACCGATCCACGCGGCCCGGCCAGCTTCGCCGAACTGGACGCGTTTATGACGGTGAACGCTCACTGGCCATGGCAATACGACCTTCGCCGGCGGGCCGAGCGGTCCATGCCCACAGCCCTGACGCCAGCGCAAGTGCGCGGCTGGTTCGCCGACCGCCAACCGCTGACCGGCCATGGCTGGGTGCGCCTGCTGGACGCCCACGCGGCCACCGAGACGTCGGCGAAAATCCAAGACCTGGCGCGCCAAGCTTGGCACCGCGCGGCCTTCACTCGCCCGGATTTGCGCCGCTTCCACCAACGCTATCGGCGGTTTTTACGGCCCGCCGACCACCGCCAACGGATGGACCACTTCCTCTGGCGGGGCAACCGCACCCAGGCCCTACGCGCCGCCAATTACCTGCCGCGCGGGGACCGCCGGTTGGCCGACGCGCGCCTGAAACTGCGCCGACGCGCGGGCGGTGTCGATGCCGCCATCGCCCGGGTGCCGGTGGATTTGCGCACCGATTTAGGCTTGCGCTACGAGCGCGTTCGCTGGCGCCGGCGGGGTGGCAAAATCGACGACGCCTACGAGATGCTCGCGGCAGTCCCGCCCTCCGACAGTCGCGGACGGCGGTGGTGGCGCGAAAAACACATCGTCATCCGCGATTTCCTGAACCGTGGCAAAACCGCCGACGCCTATGCCCTGGCCGCCGCGCACCAAGGCCAACATCCCACCGACCGGGCCGAGGCAACCTGGCTGGCGGGTTGGATCGCCCTGAACAAACGAGGCCGGGCCGACCAGGCCATGGTCCATTTCGAAACCTTGTATAACCAAGTCACCACCCCCATCAGCAAAGCCCGCGCGGCCTATTGGGCCGGCCATGCGGCCCGCCGGTTGACCGCCGACGGCGCCACATGGTTCGCCCGGGCGGCCGCGCATCCAACCACCTTTTACGGCCAATTGGCGGCCCGCCATGGCGCGTTGCGGACCTTGCCGCTGGCCGCCGCCACGGCCACCTCAAATCCGGCGACGCGGCCATGGCGCCATGAATTGGCGACGGTGACACGGCTGCTGGCCGCCGCCGGTGACGACGAGTTGAGCGCGATATTCTTCCGCCATCTGGCGCGGCCTGTTAGCGACCGGGCCGGTGCCACCCGAATGGCCGCCCTCGCCCACCACCTGGGGCGACCCGATTTGGCGGTGTTCATGGCCCGCAAGGCGGCCCGCCGATCCCATCATTTACTCAATCTCGGGTATCCAACGGCGCTTCCGGGGCTGACCGCGGCGACCGTGGTCGCGGGACTCGAACCGGCTTTGGTGCTGGCTATCATTCGCCAGGAAAGCGCGTTCGATCGCGGTGCCGTCAGCCGCGCCGGCGCGCGCGGCTTGATGCAATTGATGCCGGCCACCGCCCGCCGGGTGGCGGCGCGCGCCGGGCTGCCATACGCGCGGGCGCGCCTAACCGAGGATGCGGCCTATAACCTGCGCCTGGGTCAGTTATACCTAAAGGATCTGTTGGCGCAGTTTGGCGGCCATTACGCGCTGGCCATCGCCGCCTACAACGCCGGCCCGCATCGCGTGCGCCGCTGGCTGCGCCGCTTCGGCTCGACACCGGGGACCGAAGACGCCCTGGTCGATTGGATTGAGAAAATCCCTTTTGGCGAAACGCGCAATTACGTCCAGCGGGTCTTGGAAGCGACCGTGGTCTACCGCCACAAACTGGCCGGTGAGACACGTTTGGCCGTGCGCGCCGCGCCCAAATGGCCGCGCTGGTGCGTCACCTCGTGCCGCGGCGTGCCCGTGTCGACCGCCGCTCACGATCCTTAAAACGCGTGACGCGCGGCATTCTGACCCTACCCCTTGGCCCCTGACATGTTAGGGTTTCCGAAGTCCCGGCCATCGCGTGAGATGCCCCATGTCCACCGCCGACCCGCCCGTTTTCACGGATATCACCGCCGCCGCCGACCGTTTGGCGGGGCATGTTGTGCGCACCCCGCTTTTGGAATCGACCCGCCTCAACGACCAGGTTGGTGGCCGCTTGTTGATCAAAGCCGAATGCCTGCAACGCACCGGATCGTTCAAATTTCGTGGCGCCTTCAATCGCATGTCGTTGATCCCGGACGGTCGCCGCGCCGCGGGCGTGGTCGCCTATTCATCCGGCAATCACGCCCAAGGCGTGGCGGCGGCCGCGCGCGCGTTCGGGGTCGCCGCGACCATTGTCATGCCCAAGGACGCCCCGGCGATCAAAGTCGCCAATACCAAAGCCGATGGCGGCGAGGTGGTTTTTTATGACCGCTACCGCGACGTCCGCGAAGAAATCGGCGCCCGCCTGGCCGAGGAACGCGGCGCGACAATCGTCAAACCCTATGACGATCCAGGCATCATCGCCGGCCAAGGCACCATCGGCCTGGAAATCGCCGCCCAATTGGCCACGCTGGAGACGCCCGCCGACGCCGTGCTGGTACCCTGCGGCGGCGGCGGTTTGGTTTCCGGGATCGCGCTCGCCCTCAACTCGGCCCTGCCTGGGGTGCCGGTCTACGCGGTCGAGCCGGCGGCCTTTGACGACACCCGCCGCTCGCTGGTCGCCGGCAGCCGCCTGGCCAACGACCCGGCCGCCCGCTCGATCTGCGACGCCCTGCTGGCGCCGACCCCGGGCGAAATTACCTTCGCGTTAAATCACCAACTTTTGGCCGGCGGCTTGACGGCCAGCGACCAGGCCGCCCGCGCGGCCATGGCCGCCGCCTTCGACGCGTTTAAAATCGTGGTCGAACCCGGCGGCGCGGTGGCTTTGGCCGCCGCCCTCACCGGTCAGCTGGACATTGGCGGCAAAACCGTGGTGGTGGTCGCCTCCGGCGGCAATGTCGACCCGACGGTTTTCACCGGCGCGCTGGCCGCCTGATCAGACGGCCGCCGCCTCGCGCACGCGGGTCGGCTCAGCGGCCGCCTTTTTGGTTGGCAGGGCGACAGTCTCGCGCTTCGCAACCGCCAGGTCATCCTGCAAATGGCGACAATTGCCCTCGAAAACCGCGCCGGGCTCAATCGACAGCTTTTCCTGCACGACATCGGCCATCACGCGGGCGGTTTTCAGCAAACTGACCTGGCGCGCTTTGATTTGGCCGGAGACCTCACCGGCGATCACCACCACTTCGGCCTCAATCATCCCGCGCACCGAGGCGGCGGCGCTAATGGTCAGCTTATTGCTGGTGATATCCCCCTCGACCGTACCGTCGACTTGGATATCGCCTTTGCTTTTCAGATTTCCGCTAACCACCATATCGGCACTGACGATGGAGGGCGCCGCCGGCTTGGCGGCGGCCGCCGTTTTGGTGGCGTTGGATTTATTGAACATGGCGCGTGGCTCTCAAGAATTTCAGGGGGTCGAGCGGTTTACCTTTATAACGAACTTCATAGTGAACATGGGGTCCCGTACTGCGCCCGGTATTGCCAAGGGCGGCGATCTTTTGTCCGACCATAACTCGATCGCCGCGTTTGACATAGGCGCGATATAAATGACCATAACGTGTCACCACCCCATGGCCATGGTCAATTTCGACCATTCGGCCATAGGCCCCGTTGCGCCCGGCAAAGGTCACACGGCCACTGGCGGTGGCGAAGATCGGCTGGCGGCTGGGGCCGGCCAAATCGATCCCCTCGTGGCGTGCCCAGCGGCGGGTAAAGGGGTCGCGGCGGCGGCCAAAACGGCTGGCCACGTAATAGTTTTTGACCGGCACGACGACCGGCATGGAAAGGAATACATCGCGCACTTGCTGCCAGCGCGCCAGCGCATCATCTAACCGTAAATCAATCGGTTGATCGGCCTCGCGTTGCCCGCTGGTCTCGAAAAAATCGGGATGTAAAGGAATAAACGGGCCGCCCTGACCGCGCAGCATGCCATTGGGGATGGGAATCAATTCGTCGATATTAATGCCGGTGCGTTGAATAATGCTTTCCAAGACATCGGTGCGGGCGTGAATTTGCTCATTCAAGCGCTCGAGATTGGCGGCATGGCGCGTTCGCGTCTCGGCCAGGGTGGCCTCTAAACTTTCGACCCGGCGACCAAGGCGTGTGTTTTTGGAAATAATGGTGCGCCGCTCGCTCAGCACCTGGCGCAAATCGGCCTTGATCGAGTCCAGATTGCCTTCCAACTGGCTGTTGCGCGCCATGGAGCCCTGCAGATCATTATGCAAACGCCACAGGCGATCGTCCAAGGCCGCGCGCTCAGCGGCGATTTCGGCCTTTTCGTTTTTCACCAACTCCAAATGGCCGCGCAGCGAATTGATGTGCGTTTCAAGGGCGGTATTCTTGCTCGACATGCGCCGCAGCTCACGCCCCAAAAGGTGCAATTGATCGCCCAATTCCGAGGAGTCGGTGGTGATCCGGGAGCGTTCGCGTTCCGACATTTGGAGCGCTGACTCGGTCGACATAAGATCTTGTTTAAGCGCCTCGTTCTGACTGAAAAGGCGCCGAAGGTGAGCTTCGGTCTCCTTCAAATCACGCGTGACGCCCATCACCGAGAGCTGATATTCGGAGACCTGATCGAGCAGGGTCGTGTACGCGCTTTGCGCTTCAATGATGGAGCGGCTCTGGGCCTTAATGGCATTCGACTGAATGTAAAAACCGACAACATGAAAACTGATCAGGCCGGTCAAGACCGCCCAGCCCGCGACACAAGCGATTTGGGTTTGCGGCGACAGGCGCAAGTACCGCGTCTCGCTCCCGACCCGCCAGATGATTTGACGTTCACTGAAACAGGTCGACAAAAAACGTAGTATCCGGCGGGAGACACTCATTTCGCCTGGGATCATGATCACCCCTCGCCTCGTTCCTCAATCAACCTGTCATCGCGCGGATTTCGGCATTCACCCACCATCGAGCTCGCCGCCAACTCGTAAGTATCGCGCCGCAAAAACAACTCATACGCGCGTACACACGTGTAGAGTTCATGCTAGCGATTTAGATACCGGAAAGCAAGCGGTCGCCGGACGCGCCGGCACGCCACCATCTGGTTTAAAGGGGATTTGGCAAAGGGAATTTGGCAATCAGGCGACTTTTAACAATATCTTGCCCATATGGGTGCTGCTTTCCATTAGCCGATGCGCCTCGGCCGCCTGGTCGAGGTCGAAAACCTGGGCGATCACCGGCGCGATAGCGCCATCGGCCAAAAGCGGCCAAACCTGGTCCGCCAGGGTGGTGGCGATCGCCGCTTTGTCGGCCGCACTCCGCGGCCGCAAAGTCGAGCCGGTGACGGTCAGGCGTTGGGTCATGATTTTGGTAAAATTGAAATCGGCGGTCTTCGGGCCACCCAGAAAACCGATGATCACCAGCCGGCCGTCCGGGCGCAAGCTGTTAATATTCTTTTGCGCGTAATCGCCCCCCACCATGTCGAGCACCACATCGACGCCGCCAACCTCTTTCATCACGGCGGCGAAATCCTCATCGCGGTAGTTGATCGCGCGATGGGCGCCCAAATCCTCGCAAAACCGGCATTTTTCGGCCGATCCGGCGGTCACGTAGACGGTCGCGCCACGCGCCGCCGCCAATTGGATGGCGGTGCTACCAATGCCGCTGGAGCCACCATGCACCAGCAAACTTTCCCCCGCCTTGAGTTGGCCACGCTCAAAGACATTGCTCCACACCGTGAAAAAGGTCTCCGGCAAAGCCGCCGCCCGCCGCAAATCGTAGCCATCCGGAATTGGCAGGCATTGGCCCGCCGGCGCCGTGCAGTATTCAGCGTAGCCGCCGCCGTTGACCAGGGCGCAACAACGGTCGCCGACACGCCAATCGGTCACGTCCCCGGCCACCGCCACCACCGTGCCGGCGACCTCCAGCCCAGGCAGATCGGAGGCACCAGGCGGCGGCGGATAAAAGCCCTGGCGTTGAATTACGTCGGGACGATTGACGCCGGCGTAGGCGACTTCAATCAAGACCTCGCCGGCTTCCGGCACGGGGGTGTCGCGCCGGCACGGACGCAGCCCGTCGGGGGGGCCGAATTCGGTGATCTCCACCGCCGTCATGGTCACCGGAATATCAGCCATAATCGGGGCCTCCGCCGCCGGACCCGCCGGTCACCATTTTTCGATCCAAGGTCGTAAATCCAACTCGAATGTCCAGGAATCTCGGGGCTGGCAATGAAGATGCCAATAATTGTCGGCGATATGCGCGGGATTGAGAATACCATCCCGCTCTTTGAGGGCGTACCGCTCGGGGAAGTTCTCCGAAATAAAAGCCGTGTCGATGGCGCCGTCGACGATGACATGACCGACATGGATGTTTTGCGGGCCAAGTTCGCGGGCCATCGCCTCGGCCAGCGCTTTCAAGCCATGTTTGCCGCCCGCGAACGCGGCGAAATTGGCGCGCCCGCGCAAACTCGCCGAAGCGCCGGTGAACAACATGGTACCGCGACCGCGTTTGACCATCCGCTTGGCCACCTCACGGCCGTTTAAGAAACCGCCCATACAGGCCAATTCCCAAATCTTGAAATACCGCCGGGCGGTCTCGTCCAGAATGCTCATCGGGGAATTTGCGCCAACATTGTAGACGAAAACCTCGATCGGCCCGATGTCACGCTCGATGGTCTCGATCAGGTCGATGACCTCCTCCTCACGGCGCGCGTCGCTGCCAAAACCATGGGCGCGGCCGCCGGCGGCCTCGATCGCGTCAACCAGAGGCGCAAGTTTATCGCCATTACGGCGCGTCACGCAGACCGTGAACCCCTCGCGCGCGAAACGCTTGGCGATAGCGCCGCCGGTGGCGTCGCCGGCGCCGATCACCAAAGCCACTTTTGTGTCCATGTCGCCCCTCCCCGGATCACTCCCCCGGGCAGCATGGCACAGCCACGGCCAGGGCGCAAAAGCGGTAAAAAGGCTAGGCGATGATGTCGATCACCGACCTGACCATACTGTCGGCCGTCCGATAACTGGTCAGGTTGGCCTGCAATTGATGCTGCGCCAGGCGCTGGATCACCATCTCGGCCGGCAAGTTGACGCCCAGCGGCGGCACCGCGTCGGCGACGGGCGCTTGACCGTCAACCTCCGCCACCGACCGGCGCGCGAGCCCGGCCTCGGCCACTTTGGCCGCCGAGGTGGCGAAGCGAGCGCTGGCCTCCCACATGCCGCCGCGCGCCGCCTGCATACTCGCCATGATCGTCATTTCGTCGCTCCCGCGTTGTTCAGACGCCCCCGATAACTTGGCCACCGCCCCACCGCCTCGGCCGCGTAGACGCCGCGGGCGACCGCCCGGGCGACACAATCGGCGGCGACATGACCCACCTGGGCGACCGCCCACGGATCGTCACCAATCGCCACTTTTTCCGTCGACAGGCAAACCACCACGTCGCCGTCGAAGGGGCTATGCACCGGGCGGATCGCCCGCGCCAAGCCATCCTGGGCCATGATCGCAACACGCAACGCCTGGGACTTGGTGAGAATAGCATCGGTCGCCACCGCCACCAAGGTCGTGTGAGTGCCGCCGCCGGCGGCCGGCAAGGACAAGTCGCCGCCCACCGGCCCGAGCGGGGTGGGCGCACCCAATTCACCGGCCTGGGCATAGGGCGCCGCCCAAAACCCCTGGTCGTCGGGGGTGACCACCGCCCCCATCGGGTTGACCGCCGCGAGGGCGCCGACCGTCACCGGCGGGCCGGCCGGCTGGTCGTAAACCCACGAGACGCTGCCCAAACCGCCCTTCAACGCGCCGGCCGTGGCGCCCATACCGGCACCGGCATTGCCCAGCGCGAAATCGGCCCCGGCCGCCGCGGCGGCAGCCTGGCCCAGGGCGCGGTAGGGCGGTGTGTCGCCCCACGTCTTGTCGCCGCCATTGGTCAAATCGAATAGAATGGCTGTCGGCACCACCGGCACCACCGCACCGCCGAAAGCGAGGCCGCGGCCACGCGCCGCCAACCAGGCTTGCAGCCCACCGCCGGCGTCCAAGCCAAATCCCGACCCGCCGGAAAACACCAGGCCATGCACCCGCTCGACCAGACGGCCGGCGACCAAGCCGTCCATGTCCCGAGTCGCCGGGGCGCCGCCGCGGATATCGGCCGCGGCCACCGCCGGCGCTTCAGGTACGACCACCGTCACCCCCGACAACAGATCGCTGTCAGCGGCGTTGCCGACCGTCAAACCGGCGACATCGGTGATCAAATTACGCGGTCCCACCGTCATCGCGACATCCCGTCCCAGGACCACCTATGCATCCGTGTTACTCAGCACTTGATTTTGACCTTTCCCTTAGGTACATCACCTCATCCTCCGCGACCCCTTCGTCTAGAGGCCTAGGACACCGGCCTTTCACGCCGGCAACACGGGTTCGAATCCCGTAGGGGTCGCCACTTCCACGTCACATCGATCGCCCGACCACCCGGCGCTCACATGGTCAGGTGGATTTTGCCGCCGAATTGCCCGTTTTCCAACTGGCAATGCGCCTCGCTCGCCCGCGCCAACGGCAGGCCACGCGACGCGATCGGTAGAACCGTCCCACGGTCGATCCGGGTCGCCAAATCATTGATCGCCGCGATGTTGCGCGCGCGCGTGTGAACGCCGCCGTTAAAGGTTGTCAGCGACACCGATTTCATAAAGTTTCGAGCCACCGCCTTGGCCACGCCAGGGGCCCCGGCGCCAGCGCCGAAACCATACCAAATCAACCGGCCCAAGGGCGCCAAACGAGCAAGGTCGCGGGCGATGGTCGCGCCGCCGGCGGCGTTGAAAATCGCTTTAAACCCGAGCGGCGCGGCGGCGGCGATCCTGGTATCGGCGTCGGCGTCATGGCGATTGATCACCTGGGTGAGGTCGAGCGGTCGAAGGACCCTCTTTTTGTCGTCACTCCCGACCAATGCCACCACCCGCAAGCCTTTGCCGGCCAGCAATTGACAGAGAAACCAACCAACCCCGCCGGCGCCGGCGTAGACCAAGACGGTATCGCCTTCACCCTCAGCCGGTACCCCATCGCTGAGTAACACGGCGGTGCGTCCGGACATGGCGAGCCCGGCGGCTTGTCCGACCGCCATATCGTCGGAAATCGGCACCGCGATTTGCCAGGGTTCGCCATCCGGCGGAATCACCACCTCCTCGGCATAGCTGCCAAACGTCGCGAAAGCCACTCGCCGACCGGGGGCCACTCCATCGGCCGGCGCCTGGATCACGGTGCCGACACCCTCCAGCCCCAGAACAAAGGGCGGCCGCGGCAAGCCTGGAAACGCGCCCTTGCGAAAATAGAGGTCGGCATAGTTGACCCCCGATGCCTCCACCGCGATGACCGTGTCGCCAGGTCCCCGCGGCCGCGGCGCCAGGTCANCCGGACGCAAGACATCGACATCGCCGAAGCGNNNGACATGAACGGCCTTCATATCATTNTCCTAGTATATTTAGANTATTATTNAAAAAANTTTNCGTATCCGCATTTTTTATNGAGATTTATTTTATAAATTGTNATTANAATTNGGTAGGAGTGATANAAAAGTAACTAGTTACATAATGGAAANTATTGAGACTCTTATGCCNGANTGCGCGGTTGATCGCCTGCTCCGCCAGGTGATGAGCAANTGGACCGCACATATTTTGTGGATATTGCTGAAACATGGCGAACAACGCTTTGGCTACCTGCGCAAGCAGCTTGTCTATGTTTCACCCAAGGTCTTGACGGCGCGTTTACGGATGCTGGAGGCCGAGGGTTTCGTGCACCGCGAAATGGAACATCAAATCCCGCCAAAGGTTAGCTATCGCCTGACCGGCAGGGGGCGCGAGATTGCCGAAATCATCGATCTGTTGGCGCGAACCGCCTGAAATTCGGGGGCGCGACGCCCTACTGCGCCCACGCGGCGTCGTCGATGATCATTTGTACCCCGTTGCGGCCTTGCCAATCATCGGCGCGCAAATGGCCGGCGACATGCACCGGCTTACCGCCGGTCGACAGCAGGGCCGGCCCCAGGTCACTGTCCATGGCGCGAAAAGCGATGCCTTTGAGGCGCCCGCCCTCACGGCCGCTGAAGATACAACGCACGTGGTTCTCGCCGACCACATCGGCCTTGACCAGCTTGACCGCCGGACAGGCTAGGCGTGGTTCGGCGTTGCCGGCGCCAAAGGGGCCGACCTGGGCCATGGCGTCGAACAGGTCGCGGTTGGCGCCGCCGGGGGTGACCACCGCGTCGATGTTCAAACGCTGGGTCAGCGGCGCGGCGGCCAGCGCCGCCTCGATCCGCTCGGTCATGAAGGCTTGAAAGTCGGCGAAACGGTCGCGCGCGACGGTGAAGCCGGCGGCCATGGCATGGCCGCCACCATTGATCAGCAAGCCCGCCTGCTGGGCGGCCAACACCGCCGGTCCAAGGGCGACGCCCGGCACCGAGCGCCCGGAGCCCTTGCCGACCGCGCCGTCCCAGGCGATGACGCAGGCCGGCACGCCAAACCGTTCGCGCAAACGCGCGGCGACAATGCCGATCACCCCCGGGTGCCAGCCCGCGTCGCCGACCATCACCAGGGACGTGGCCGCCGCCCCGGCGGCTTCGGCCTGGGTCACGGCGGCGGTCAGCACCTCCGCCTCGATGGCCCGCCGGTCCCCGTTATAGGCGTCCAGGCGGCGCGCCAACTCGGCCGCCTCGGCCGGGTCGTCGGCGGCGAGCAAGCGGGTGCCGAGACCGGCTTCGCCAACGCGGCCACCGGCGTTGACCCGCGGTCCCAAGACGAAACCCAAGTGATAGGCTTCCGGCCGACTGTCCAAGCCGGCGACATCGGCGAGTGCCGACAGGCCGGTGTTGCGGCGCCCGGCGAGGACCTTCAAACCCTGTTGCACGAAAGCTCGGTTGAGACCGACCAGCGGCACCACATCGGCGACCGTGCCCAGGGCCACCAGATCCAACCACTGCAGCAAATTGGGTTCCGCCCGGCCCTGGTAATGGCCGGCCGCGCGCAAAGCCCGGTTAAGGGCGATGGTGGTCAGGAAACACACCCCGACCGCGGCCAAATAGCCATGCCCGGCGTTCTCGTCAAAGCGGTTGGGATTGACCACCGCCACCGCCGTCGGCAGCTGTGGTTCGGCCACATGATGGTCCAGAACGATCACATCCAGGCCAGCCTGGGCGGCGGCGGCCAGGGGCTCAAAGGCGGTGATCCCACAATCCACGGTGACGACCACCCGCACGCCATCGGCGGCCAGTTTCAACAGGGCCGGCGCGTTCGGGCCATAACCTTCGGCGATCCGGTCGGGAATATAGGCTTGAATGTCCCCGCCAACCGCCCGCATGAAGCGCAGAAGGAGTGCCGAAGAGGTCGCGCCATCGACGTCATAATCTCCGAAAACGGCGATTTTCTCGCCGGCGCCAATCGCCCGCACCAACCGCGCCACGGCTTGGTCCATATCGCGAAAAGAGGACGGGTCGGGCAGCAAATCCCGCAAGGTCGGCGCCAAATAGGCTTCCGCCTGATCCAGCTCGATCTCTCGGTCGGCCAGGATTTGGGCGACGATCGCCGGCAGTTCCAGGCGTTGGGCCAGGGCGGTCGCACGGCGGTCGCGGGCCACTTCGTCGCCATCGACACGCGACCGCCAATTCTTGCCGGTGAACGAGTGATCGACGTTGAGAACCGCATCCATGACCGTCTCCACCGCCCGCTTACGAGGTCTCGAAGGCGCCTTTGCGGGTAAAGTCGTGCTGGGCTTCGATGGTACGCACGGTGCCCGTGCTCGAGCGCATGATGATCGACTGGGTATAGGCGCCGCCGGCGTGGCGGCGGACCCCCTTTAGCATGGTGCCATTGGTCACCCCGGTGGCGGCGAACATGACGTCGCCACTGGCCAGGTCATGGAGGCCGTATTTGCGGTCCAGATCCTCAATCCCCCATTTCGCCGCCCGCGCCCGTTCGTCGTCATTGCGGAAGATCAGACGTCCCTGCATTTGGCCGCCGATGGCGCGCAGGGCGGCGGCCGCCAACACCCCTTCCGGCGCACCGCCGGAACCAAGATAGATATCGACCCCGCTGGCCGCCTGGGAGGTCGCGATGACGCCCGACACATCGCCATCGGAGATCAACATGATACGCGCGCCGGCGGCCCGCACGGCGGCGATGAGGTCGGCGTGGCGCGGTCGGTCGAGGATGCAAGCGACCAAGTCGGCGACCTCGCAATTCTTGGCCGCCGCCAACGACCGCAGATTGGCCTCCGGGTCTTTGTCGATGTCCACCACATCGGCCGGCAGACCGCCGCCAACGGCGATTTTATCCATGTACACATCGGGCGCGTTCAGAAAACCGCCCTCATTGGCCATGGCCATCACGGCCAAGGCGTTGGCACCGCCCTTGGCGGTGATGGTGGTGCCTTCCAAAGGGTCGAGGGCGATGTCGATGCGCGGACCGCCGCGGCCGACTTTTTCGCCGATGTAAAGCATCGGCGCCTCATCGCGTTCGCCCTCGCCGATCACCACGGTCCCGTCGATGGAAAGCACGTTGAGGGCGCCGCGCATGGCGTCGACGGCGGCTTGGTCGGCGGCCTTTTCATCGCCGCGCCCCATCAGCCGGGACGCCGCCAGGGCGGCCACTTCGGTGACACGCACGGCCTCCAAAGCCAAGTTGCGATCCATGGTCAGCGTCTCACTCATTTCCGTCCCCTCTTCACAGCCCTGTTCAAGCTTGGTTGTTTTAAAACGCCTCAATGCGAATCATGCGCGGCGGCTCGAGTGAAAAATCGAACCCAGCGATGCGCGCCAGCGATTGGGCCATCGCCGCTTCCTCGGTTTCATGGGTGGTGAACACCAAGGGCACCGGCCCATGGGGGTCGCGGGCCCGCTGCACGACCGCTTCCAACGAAACGTGATGGTCGCGGAACACCGCGGTGATCTCGGCCAGCACCCCCGGTCGGTCGGTGACCATCAGCCGCACGTAATAGGCGCTGCGGTGGCGATCCATCGGCGCCGGTTGGGCGGCCAGCAAAGCCGACGCCGGCACGCCGAAGACCGGCGCCCCCCGGCCGGTGGCGATATCCACCAAGTCGGCGACCACCGCCGAGGCGGTTGGTCCGGCCCCGGCGCCACGGCCCTGGAACAAGGTCGCGCCGACCGCGTCGCCTTCGACCGCGACGGCGTTGAAAACGCCATCGACCTGGGCGATGGGCGAGGTTTTGGCGACCATTGACGGATGCACGCGCTGAGTCACGCCGTCAGCGCCATCTTCGGCGATGCCAAGAAGTTTGATGCGGTAGCCCAATTCCTCGGCATAGGCCAAATCGATTGGCGAGATATGGCGGATCCCTTCGACATGAACATTGTCGAAATCCACCGCGCGGCCAAACGCCAAGGACGCCAGAATGGCCAGCTTGTGGGCGGCGTCGATGCCGTCCACGTCAAAGGCCGGATCGGCCTCGGCGTAGCCAAGCCGCTGGGCCTCCTCAAGGACATCGTGAAAGTCGCGGCCCGTCTCGCGCATCACGGTAAGAATATAATTGCAGGTGCCGTTCAATATACCGTGCAGGCGCAGCACCCGGTTGGCGGCCAGACCATCGCGCTGGGCCTTGATAATCGGGATACCACCGGCAACCGCCGCCTCATAGGCCAGCACGCGCTCGGCGGCCTCGGCACGCGCCGCCAGCGCCGTGCTGTGGTGCGCCAGCAGGGCTTTGTTGGCGGTCACCACGTGCTTGCCGGCGGCGAGCGCCGCTTCGACCAAATCGCGGGCGATCCCATCGGCGCCACCAATCAACTCGACCACCACATCGACGTCGTCCAGCGCGGCCAGTTCGCGGGCATCGTCGCACCAGGTCATCTGGCTTAAATCGGCGCCGCGATTTTTGCGTCGATCACGGGCCGACACCGCCGTCACCTCAATCAGTCGGCCGGCCCGCGCGGCCAGCATGGCGTTTTGTCCGGCCAGCAATTGCACCGTCGCGGCGCCCACGGTGCCTAGACCGGCGACGCCTACACGCAAGGCTGTCGACATGCCCCTCTCCTTCTTATATTTCGCTTTAGCTAATCTCGCTAGCGATCTGTTTTTTCGACATTGTCGATATACCGCAGTAAGGCGGTTCGCCCTGTTATGGCGTGGCGAGGCGCGCTCTGTCCAGGGCTTCGCGTCACGAGGTGAAGTCGACGAAAATTTCCGCCCGGCGATTGCCCGCCTCACCGGCCGGCATGACTTCGAGGAACAACGGCTCACTGGCGCCGCGCGCTTCGACGCTGATCACGTCACGGTCGACCCCACGGCGCGCCAATTCGGCGGCCACCGCGTTGGCGCGTTTCACCGACATCTCGAAATTCACCAACATATGGCGCACCGGGTCCATATCGCGGGTTCGCCGCGAGGCATGCCCGACGACTCGCACGCGGGCGCCTTTTTCGCGCACAAGTTTGGCGATCTTGGCGACATCCGCCCGGTCATTGGCGCTCAAACGTGAGGAGCCATTGGCGAAATGAACCACCACGCTTTGGTTGGCGGCGCTCGCCGGCAAGCGAAATTGCGGTGTTTCGCTGGCCGCGGCACTGGCTTCGGTCCCGGTGCTCGGACGCAACTGCGGTTTCGGCGCCAGGCTAGCGGCCGGGGTCGCGGCCACACTCTTTGGCGCCGGCGTCGCTTGCGGCGCGGGCGCCGCCGCTTTGGGCGCCGCTGCCACGGCCTGCGGGGCGGGTGCCGCCGCTTTCGGGGCCGCCGCTTTCGGGGCGGAAACTTCTGGCGCCGGCGCCTTGGTCACCGCTGGCGCGGTGGCGGAGGTGGCGAGTTTCTTGTTGGGCCACAAATTAGACCGCGTCTCTTTCCCACCGCTCGCCAAATGGCGCGCGTTTTTGCGGTCGGCGACCAACCCTTTGACAATTTTGTCCCGCTCCGCGCCCGAGGTCACGGCACGCGGCGGCGGGGCCTTTTTCAAAGCCGGAAAACCGCCGGCGTCGCTGGTTTGATCTACGCCGTCATCGCTAAACCAGCCGCCGACCTTGTCCGCCGCCCGCTCGTACCAGGACACCGGGTTGGCGTAATCCGGCAACGAGGAACATCCGGCCAATCCAAAGGTCATGACAACCAATGCCGCGACGCGCGCATGGCGCGCGCGCGGGGCGGCGAAAAAGCTAAAAAACATCTGTCGGCTCCGACCTATCCCATAACTTACAACGTAGATTACCACAGGTCCGCCGGGACGTACAAAACCGAACCGTTCCGCCGGGCCAATCAATTGGTGTAGACTGGTCCGTGCGGCATTCGCTAAAATGTTGCACTGCAGCAAAAAGGAAACGACCATGGCTTCCTCCGATAGTCACATCCCGCCTTTACCGGATCCGACCGAACTGTCGAAAGCGGTCACCGAAATCGCCGAGCAAAGCCAACGGATCGTCACTCAATTCATCGAANGTCAGCAGGACGGTGAGACGACCGACACGACCATGGACCCGATGAATGTCGCCGGCGCGTTTCTCGAACTGACCCAGCGCATGTTGACCGACCCCACCGCCATCGCCCAGGCGCAGATGCAGCTTTGGCAAAACTATCTGACGCTGTGGCAGACGACGACAACGCGCTTGATGGGCGGTGAGGCCGAAGCGGCGGTGACGGCCGAGCCCGGCGACCGCCGTTTCAAGGACGAGGCGTGGAACGACAACCCGGTTTTCGACTACATCAAACAAAGCTATCTGATGACCGCGCGCTGGATCACCGAGACAGTCGCCGAGGTCGATGGCCTGGACCCGCAGACCGCCAAGAAGGTCGATTTCTACACCCGCCAATTCGTCGACGCGCTGTCGCCTTCCAATTTCGTCGCGACCAATCCGCAGGTGCTGCGCGAAACCGTCGAGAGCGGCGGCCAGAACCTAGTCAATGGCCTGAAAAACATGCTCGACGATCTCGAGCGCGGCGACGGCAAACTGAAAATCCGGATGACCGACAACAACGCTTTCGAAGTCGGTGAAAATATCGCCACGGCGCCAGGCAAAGTGGTTTTCCAAAACGACCTGATGCAGTTGCTGCAGTTCGACCCGGCGACCGAGACGGTGCAGCGGCGCCCCCTGCTGATCATTCCGCCGTGGATCAACAAATATTACATCCTCGACCTGCAGCCCCGGAATTCGTTCATCCGCTGGGCGTCGGCTCAGGGCTTGACGGTTTTCGTGGTATCCTGGGTCAATCCGGACGCCGACCTGGCCGAGAAAAGCTTCGCCGATTACATGCGCGAGGGACCGTTGGCGGCGCTTGACGCGATCGCCGCGGCAACCGGCGAACGCGAGGTCAACGCCATCGGCTATTGCATTGGCGGCACCTTGCTGGCGACCACCCTCGCCCACATGGCGGCGCGCGGCGACGATCGCATCGCGTCCGCGACCTTCTTCACCTCGCTGGTCGATTTCAGCGAGGCGGGGGATCTGCAGGTCTTCATCGACGAAGAGCAGTTGACCAATCTTGAGCGCAAGATGGACCGCGACGGCTACCTCGACGGCAGCGACATGTCGACGACCTTCAACATGCTGCGCGCCAATGACCTGATCTGGTCCTTCGTGATCAACAATTACCTCATGGGGCGCGACCCCTTCCCCTTCGATCTGCTGTATTGGAATTCCGATTCCACCCGCCTGCCGGCGGCCATGCACCGCTATTATCTGCGCAATATGTACCAGCATAATCTGCTGGTCGAACCGGGCGCCCTGGAGATCGACGCGGTCCCCATCGACCTTGGCAAAATCACCCAGCCAACCTTTATTTTGTCAACCAAGGAAGATCACATCGCGCCATGGGCGGCGACCTACGCGGCGACGCAGATTTACGGTGGACCGGTGAAATTCTGCCTGGCCGGCTCGGGCCATATCGCCGGGGTTATCAACCCGCCCGCCGACAAACCCAAATACGGCTATTGGACCAAAACCGGCAAAGCCCCGAAATCGCCCGACGCGTGGCTAGCCGGCGCGACCGAGCATGCCGGTTCGTGGTGGCCGGAATGGCTGAAATGGGTCAGCCGCCACAGCGGCGGCGAGGCCCCGGCGCGGATGCCGGGCGACGGCGGCTTACCGGCCCTCGAAGCGGCCCCCGGCAGCTATGTCAAAAACCGCCTGAAATAGCGCCCATGTCCGATACCGAGCCATTCATTCGCCAATTGTTGGAAGCTTCGGGCCAGCCGTTCGAGGTGATGGCCTGCGACCCGGCGCTGGCCGACACCGCCGATTTTTGTGCCCATTATGGTGTCGCTCCCGACCATTCGGCCAACGCGATCTTGGTCAAAAGCAAAACCGGGCCGGAGAAATTCGCCTGCTGCGTGGTTCTGGCGACCTGCCGGTTGGACGTCAACAAGGTGGTGCGCAAGCGCCTTGGCGCGCGCAAAGTGTCGTTCGCCGGCGCCGAGGAGACGCGCGCCATCACCGGTATGGAAATCGGCGGCGTGACGCCGATTGGCCTGCCTTCGGGCCTGCCGGTGTGGGTCGACGGGCGGATCGCCGGCCTCGAGTACATCATTCTCGGCGGTGGCAATCGCGCCTCCAAATTGAAAGTCCCGCCGGCGCTGTTACTGGCTTTGCCCGGGGTCGAACTGGTCGACGACCTGGCCCAGCCGGTGCCGGTCGCCGCCGACTGAGCCCCGCCTAACCGCCGCCGAGACCATCGCCCACACCGCCGCCAACCAGATGGCGCCTTGCAAGGTGACCGCGATGGGCTATTTTCCCGCCCGACGGCCGCGCGCCACGACCGCGCCGCCCCCGCTTCGACAGCCCGATGGAACCGCCATGGAACGCCGCAATATCGCCATTATCGCCCATGTCGACCACGGCAAAACCACGCTGGTCGACGCTCTCTTTCGCCAATCCGGCACCTTTCGCGACAATCAGCGGGTGGCCGAGCGGGCGATGGATTCCAACGAGATCGAACGCGAACGCGGCATCACCATCCTCGCCAAATGCACCTCGGTCGATTGGCGCGGCCACCGAGTCAACATAGTCGACACCCCCGGCCACGCCGATTTCGGCGGCGAGGTTGAGCGCATCCTGTCGATGGTCGATGGCGCCCTGGTCCTGGTCGACGCGTCCGAGGGACCGATGCCGCAAACCAAATTCGTCCTCGGCAAGGCACTGGCCCTTGGCCTTAAGCCGATTGTCGTGGTCAACAAGGTGGATAAACCCGAACAGCGCGCTTACGCGGTGCAGGACGAGATGTTCGACCTGTTCGCCGCCCTCGACGCCACTGACCAGCAGCTGGATTTTCCGACCATTTTCGCCTCGGCCAAGAATGGCTGGGCGGCGTCGACACCCGACGCGCCCGGCACCGATCTGGCCTGTTTGTTGGATTTGATCCTAGAGCATGTGGCGCCGCCGACGGTTGAGGACGGGCCATTCCGGATGCTGGCGACGACCTTGGAATCCGACCCTTTCCTCGGCCGCTTGCTGACCGGGCGGATTCTTTCCGGCGCGGTGACGCCAAACATGACCTTGGCCGCGCTCAACGCCGACAACCAGCGCATCGAACGGGCGCGGGTGGTCAAGCTGCTGGCTTTTCGCGGGCTTGAGCGCGAACCGGTCGAGCGCGCCGAGGCCGGCGACATCGTCGCCATCGCCGGCTTCCAAACCGCCACCGTCGCCGACACCTTGGCCGACCCGGCGGTGGAAACCGCGCTGACCGCCCAGCCGATCGACCCGCCGACCATCGCCATCACCTTTTCGGTCAATGACAGCCCCCTGGCCGGCCGTGAGGGCGACAAGGTTACCTCACGCCTATTGCAGGACCGCCTGCACCGCGAGGCCGAGGGCAATGTCGCCATCCGTGTGGCCATGACCGAGGACAAGGACGCCTTCGAGGTCGCCGGCCGCGGCGAATTGCAACTCGGTGTGCTGATCGAGCAGATGCGCCGCGAAGGCTATGAAATGTCGATCAGCCGGCCGCGTGTGCTCTACGCCAGCGATCCCGAGACCGGCGCGCGCCTGGAGCCGGTCGAGGAAGTGGTGGTCGATGTCGACGAGGAATACGCCGGCGTGGTGGTCGAAAAAATGAGCAAAAGGCGCGCCGAATTGATCGAAATGCGGCCGTCCGGCGGCGGCAAACAGCGCCTGGTCATGCACGCGCCGTCACGCGGGCTGATCGGCTACCACGGCGAATTTTTGACCGATACCCGCGGCACCGGCGTCATGAACCGGGTGTTCCATGGCCACACCGCGCACAAGGGCCCGATCGCCAGCCGCCACCACGGCGTGCTGGTGTCGCTGGAGCAGGGCAAGGCGGTGGCCTACGCCCTGATGAACCTGGAGGACCGCGGCCAATTGATGATCCCGGCCGGCGCCGAGGTTTACGGCGGCATGATCATCGGCGAGAACGCCAAGCCCGGCGACCTCGACGTCAACCCGCTGAAGGCCAAGCAGTTGACGAACTTCCGCGCCGCCGGCAAGGATGACGCGGTGACCCTCACCACGCCCTTGGCGATGACCTTGGAAAAGGCGATCTCCTATATCGGCGACGATGAATTGGTCGAGGTGACGCCGCAAACCATCCGCCTGCGCAAGCGCTATCTCGACATCCATGAGCGCAAGCGCCACGCCAAACGGGCGGCGGCGGAGTGACGTGCAGGGAACCTTTGAGGGAGGGCCGGCGATGACGGTCACGATTTACCACAACCCGCGCTGTTCCAAATCGCGCCAAACCTTGGCCTTGCTACAGGAGCGCGGCGTCACGCCGACTGTGGTCGAATATCTGAAAACCCCGCCCGACGCCGCCACCCTCGGCGATATCCTGGCCAAACTCGGCTGCCCGCCGCGCCAGCTCATGCGCGTTAAAGAGGCGGTCTACCGCGAGCTGGGTCTCGGCGACGAAAGCCGCAGCGACGCCGATCTGATTCAAGCGATGGTCGACAACCCGATCCTGATCGAGCGGCCGATTGTGCTGGCCGGCGACCGCGCCGCCCTCGGCCGCCCGCCGGAAGCGGTGCTCGCCATCCTCTGA
>NZLB01000006.1 GCA_002694075.1 Nisaea sp. | reverse complement strand
CGGCGTGTCGTCGTCGGTCGGGTTTTTACGGCGGAACATGACGGTCCTATCCGGGTTCGCAAAAGGTCACCAAGGTATACCACGCGCCGGGCGGGCTGGCTATGCCGTCTCGGTTTCGGCGCTTTGATCAAGGCCGGTGAATAGATGAACCATGATGGCGGTGGCCAGAACCGGGGTTACTAAATTGACGATCGGCACCGTCATCAAAAACGCGAAACCGCCGCCGACCAACCACAACCGTCCCAAATAGCGGCGGCGCAGGGCTAATGCGGCGGCCAAATCGACGCGCCGCAAGGCGACCATCTCGAAATACTCGCGGCCCAGGAGATAGCCGTTGAGGGCGTAGAAAACGAGCGGCGCGAAAACGGTCGACAGCAGGTAAACCGGCAAGGCCAAAACATTGAGCGCGACCGCGACCAACAGAAACTTCAAGGCCGCGGTAACCGTTTCGGCCAGCGGCTGAGCGCGGGCCGGCGGCAGATGCGGGTAATAACGGCTTTCAACCCGGCTGGCCACACGGTCCAATAGAAGCCCGCTGACGAGGTTGGTAGTGCTGGGAAAAAATAGCCAGGCGACGGCCACTACCGTGGCCGCGCCAAGCCAGGCCAAACTGTCATCCAGCCAAGCGATCCCGGACAGACCGAGACCATCGATCAACATCCACGCGGCGACCGCCAAGGCGACCATCAAACAGACCGACGCGGCGATCGAGATCAGAACCAGACTGCGCAAGCTGGCGTGCAAAAGCTGCGCGAGGCCGCGCGAAAACGCTTGAACCATGGAAACACATTCCCTCCGTGGCGGTGCTTGAGGTATACCTCGGGACTGCCAGCGTCGACGTCAAGGGGGCGGGGTCGCGGAGCCGGGGGGAGAACGACGCCATGGGCGCCAAAGAATTTGATGTGGTCGCCATCGGCAACGCCATTGTCGATGTCATCGCCCGCGCCGACGACGGCTTTTTGGCCGCTCAGGGCATCGACAAAGGGGTGATGACCCTAATCGACGAAGCTCGCGCGACGGCGCTTTACGCGGCCATGGGGCCGGCCATCGAAAGCTCCGGCGGCTCGGCCGCCAACACCATCGCCGGCCTGGCCAATCTCGGCGCCGCCACGGGCTATATCGGGGTGGTCGCCGAGGACGATCTGGGCGCGATCTTTCGCCACGATATCACCGCCCTTGGCGTCCACTTTCCGACCGCCCCGGTGGCCGCCGGGCCGGCCACCGCACGCTGTTTGATTGTGGTCACGCCGGACGCGCAGCGCAGCATGAACACTTTTCTCGGCGCTTGCGCCGACCTCAGCGTCGCGCACCTGGACCCGGCGCTGTTGGCGGCGGCCAAAGTGGTTTACCTGGAAGGCTATCTGTGGGACCGGCCGACCGCCAAAGCGGCCTTTTTGGAAGCTTGCCGGCTCACCCATGCGGCCGGCGGCAAAATCGCCCTTAGCCTGTCCGATCCGTTTTGCGTCGATCGTCACCGCGAGAGTTTTCGCGCCCTGATCGCCGACGAAGTCGATATCCTGTTCGCCAATACCGATGAACTGACCGCCCTCCACGAAACCGACGACCTCGAAGCCGCCATCACGGCGACAAGGGAATGGGTCGACATCGCGGCGGTGACGCGCGGGCCCGACGGCGCGGTGATTGTCGCCGGCGACACCCGTGCCGAGATCGCCGCCCAACCGGTCCCCCGGATAATCGACACCACCGGCGCCGGTGATTTGTTCGCGGCTGGCTTTTTACGCGCCTATACCCAGAACCTCGACCTCGCCACTTGTGGGCGCTATGGCGCGATCGCCGCGGCCGAAGTGATCAGCCATTTTGGCGCCCGGCCGGAAAGCGACCTGGCCGAATTGGTGGCCGCCGCGCCGGCGGCCTGAGCGCAGGCGTCCCAGCCGATGTTGCGCATCGCCCAGGAGGTGTTCGGCACGGTCCTGCTGTTTATTCAGCCGCGAATGATCGCGGTCGCGATCCTTGGCGTGACCGCCGGTCTGCCGCTGGCCTTGACCGGTAGTGTGCTCACCGCGTGGATGACCGAGGCCGGCGTCAGCCTTGGGTCGATTGGGCTGATCGCCTTGGTCGGTCTGTCCTACAATTTCAAGTTCCTGTGGGCGCCGGTGATCGACCAACTGCCCCTGCCGCCGCTGACCACCTGGCTTGGGCGGCGGCGCGGCTGGTTGATTTTTTGCCAGATGGCGCTGATGGCCGCGGTCGTCGCCCTGGGCACGGCGGATCCGCTCAACCATGCGCTGCTCACCGCCGGGCTGGCGGTTTTGGTGGCCTTCCTGTCGGCGTCTCAGGACATCGTCATTGACGCCTATCGCATTGAACGCCTGTCGGCCGCGGAACAGGGGGTTGGCGCCTCGACCTATATCTACGGCTATCGGGTCGGCATGCTGATCTCCGGCGGCGGCGCCCTGATCCTGGCCGACTCCCTCGATTGGTTCTGGGTCTATGTGGCGATGGCCGCGTGCGTCAGTGTCGGGGTGGTGACCGTTTTGCTGAGCCGAGAGCCGGAAGGCTCGACCTTCGCCGACATGCCGGCCGGCCTCACCGGCGGGCAACAAATCGGCCACTGGCTATCGGTGGCGGTGGTCGCGCCGTTTCGCGAATTCACCGGCCGGCCGGCTTGGGCGGCGATTTTGCTGTTTATCATCTTTTATAAGTTCTGCGACGCCTTCGCCGGCATCATGGCGACACCTTTCTACCTGCAAATCGGGTTTTCCAAGACCGAGATCGGGGTGATCGCCAAGGGGATCGGGTTGGCGGCGACCTTGGGCGGGGTGTTTGTCGGCGCGCTGATGGTCGCCCGTCTCAATATTCTGCTCGCCTTGCTGATTTGCGGCGTACTACAGGGCTTGTCGAATTTGATGTTCGCCTACCTGGCGACCGCCGGTCACGATCTCGGTCTCCTGACCTTGACCATCGCCGTCGAGAATCTGACTGGCGGCATGGGCACGGCGGTCTTCGTCGCCTATATCTCGCAGCTCGCCCACATCAATTTCACCGCCACCCAGTTCAGCCTGCTGTCGAGCCTGGCCGCGGTCGGCCGCACGGTGTTGTCGTCGGGCAGCGGTTTCGCCGCCGAGGCGCTCGATTGGATATGGTTCTTCGCCCTGTCGACGGCGCTGGCGGTGCCCGGCCTGCTGATCCTGTGGTGGCTGATGCGGCAAGCGCCCCGACCGTCGGACACGGCGGCGGATTAAGCCGGCGGCGGTGTTTTGACGGCCGCTCCGCCGATATCGGCCCCATCAATGGCGTAACCGGCCGACCGCACGGTGCGGATCAAATCCGGCAATCCGCCTTCGTTAAGGGTTTTGCGCAAACGGCGAATATGCACGTCGACGGTGCGCGCCTCGACATAAACGTCACGGCCCCACACCGCGTCCAGCAATTGCTCNCGCGAAAANACCCGCCCCGGGCTTTCCAGGAAATGCCGCAACAGGCGATATTCGGTNGGCCCCAAATGCAAGTCGCGGCCGCCNCGCTGGACCCGATGGCGAGCCAAGTCCATTTCGATATCGCCATAGACCAGTCGCTCGTNATCGCTTGGTTGGGAACGGCGCAGNACGGCGCGCACACGGGCCATCAATTCGCGCGGGCTGAACGGCTTGGTAATGTAATCGTCGGCTCCGGAATCCAAACCNCGCACCCGGTCGCTATCTTCGCCGCGGGCGGTNAGCATGATGATCGGCACGTCGCGGGCGCTCTCATTGCGGCGGATACGCCGGCACACCTCGATCCCGGAAAGCGAGGGCANCATCCAGTCGAGCAGGATCAGGTCCGGCGGTTCCTCGATCACCAGCAGGATCGCCTCCTCGCCGTCGACCGCTTCGGAGACCCGATATCCCTCGCTTTCGAGGTTGTAGCGCAGCATGGTCACCAACGCCGCCTCGTCTTCGACGATCAGAACATGCGGTTTGGGATCGGCCACGGTTCCCTCAATCCTTGGGCGGCAGGCCGACGATTTCAGCGGACGATGCATCGCCTTTCGGGCGATCGTCCTGGAGATGTTCGCCGGTTTCCTGGAAGTAAAAACTTTCGGCGATATTGGTGATGTGATCACCGAAGCGTTCGACGTTCTTAGCGATGAACAACAGGTGGGTGCACGCGCTGATGTTGCGCGGATCCTCCATCATNTAGGTCAGCAATTCGCGGAAAATNCTGGTGTAGGTGGAATCGATCTCCTCATCGCGGCGCCAGACANTCATGGCCCGTTGAAGATCGCCGCGCGCGTAAGCGTCCAACATTTGGGCCAATAACTGCTGGGCCAGCCCGGCCATGCGGACGATGCCGTGAACCACCCCCACTTCCGGCAATTGGCTCAAGGTCGAGGCGCGTTTAGCGATGGATTTGGCGTTGTCGCCCATGCGCTCCAGATCGCCGGCGATCTTGAGCGAAGCGACGATAACCCGCAAGTCGCCGGCCATCGGCTGGCGCAAGGCCAGCAAGCGCACCACCATTTGGTCGATCCGCCCTTCGAGCTCATCGATTTTTGCATCGCCCGCGGCACAGCGCGCCGCCAACACGTCGTCGCGGCGACGGAAGGCGTCAACGGCGTCGGCCAATTGGCTTTCCACCAAACCGCCCATCTGGGTGATGGTGGTTTTCAGCGCGTTCAATTCGTCGCCGAAGGATTTAACGATATGGTCGTTGTTTTGGGACATATGTCCTTCCCAATGGGTTAGCCGAAGCGGCCGGTGATGTAATCCTGAGTTTTGGAGTCCTTTGGGTTGGTGAAGATTTGCTCGGTCTCACCAAACTCAATCATATCACCAAGATGGAAAAACGCGGTTTTTTGCGAGACTCGGGCCGCTTGCTGCATTGAGTGGGTGACGATCAAGATGGTGAAATTATTNCGTAATTCGTCGATCAATTCCTCAATGCGGGCGGTCGCGATTGGGTCGAGGGCGGAGCACGGCTCGTCCATCAAAATGATTTCCGGGTCGACGGCGATGGCGCGCGCGATGCACANGCGCTGCTGCTGACCGCCGGAAATACTGGTGCCTGGTTGATCCAAGCGGTCCTTGACCTCCTCCCACAGCCCGGCNCGGCGCAGGCTGGTCATNACGATTTCATCGAAATCGGCCTTGGTCTGGCCGAGGCCATGGATCCGCGGGCCATAGGCGACATTGTCGTAAATTGATTTTGGAAACGGGTTGGGCTTTTGAAAGACCATCCCGACGCGCGCGCGCAATTGCACGACATCGACATTGGGGGCGTAGATATCCTCGCCGTCGACGGTAATCCGGCCTTCCACACGGCAGCCCTCGATGACATCGTTCATGCGGTTGATGCAGCGCAAGAACGTCGACTTGCCACAGCCCGACGGCCCGATCAACGCGGTCACCTGGTTTTCCTGGATGGCCAGGCTGACCGCGTTCAAGGCCTGCGTCGTGCCATAAAAGACATTGGCCTTGTCGGCGACGATCTTGGCGTGGCCCTCGGTCACCGCCGCCGTCTGTCCCTGATCACCGGATTGGAAACGTGTTTCCATTTATCGCCCTACCACCGTCGTTCGAAACGGCGGCGCAGCAGCACCGCCAGCAGGTTCATCAAGATCAAGAAGCCAAGCAGGACCATGATCGCCGCCGANGTTTTTTCGACAAAGGCGCGCTCCGGGCTGTCGGCCCACAGGAAAATCTGTACCGGCAAAACCGTCGCCGGGTCGGTNACCACACTTGGAATGTCGACGATAAAGGCGACCATGCCAATCATCAAAAGCGGCGCGGTTTCGCCCAGGGCTTGCGCCATGCCGATGATGGTNCCGGTCAAAATACCGGGCATCGCCAGGGGCAGGACATGATGGGTGATGGTTTGCAGCGGCGAGGCGCCCATACCCAGCGCGGCCTGGCGGATCGACGGCGGTACCGCCTTCAGCGCCGAACGGGCGGCGATGATGATGGTCGGCAAGGTCATCAACGCCAGCACCATGCCGCCAACCAAGGGCGCCGAGCGCGGTAAGCCAAAAAAGTTCAAGAACATCGCCAAACCAAGCAAGCCAAACACNATCGATGGCACGGCGGCCAGATTGTTGATATTGACCTCAATCATATCGGTCCAGCGGTTGCGCGGCGCGAATTCCTCAAGATAAACCGCCGCCATGACGCCAATCGGAAAAGCCAGNAGCAAGGTCACCNCCATGGTCAGCAAGGAACCGACAACGGCGCCCATAATGCCCGCCTCCTCCGGCTCACGGCTATCGCCGGAGGTGAAAAAGTCGGTNTTGAACCGCGCTTGAATGGCGCCTTCGGCGGAAAGGCTATCGAACCAGCCGACTTCCTTGTCGTTGATTTGACGGTCGGCGGCCTTGGTTTCGCGTTTGATATGGCCCTTCGCGAACATGTCCATGTCGTCGGACATCTTAAACCACATGCGCTGGGTGGTGCCGACCAAATCGGGATTGGCCAAAACCATGTCGCGCAGGATGAACGGCGCGTTGGGGGTGACNATGTTTTTNACCTTGCGCCGGTCACCACGGGTTTTNACGTCNGTGAACCGCGCTTTCAAAATATTGACCACCAGCTTGTTGTAATTGGCGTCGGCCATTTCGGCCGGCACCCGGTTGCCGGCGGGGTCGATGACGGCGGCGTCGAAATGCACGTCGAGGCTGACATAGTGCTGGCGAAAGGCGCCAATGCCATTGGCCACAATCGTGCCCAGCAACAGCAGCAGGATCGCCGCCGCCGCCAAAACCGAGGCCAGACCGAGCAGTCGGAAATTGCGTTCGGCGCGATACCGCTTGCGGGTCAGGGCGCTGTTGTCGAACCGTCGGCGGCGGCTTGGGACGGAGGCCGCGTCAGTCATATTTTTCTCGATATTTGCGGGTGACATAAAGCGCCACGACATTGAGGCAAAGGGTGACCACGAACAACACCAGGCCGAGGGCAAAAGCGGCCAGGGTTTTCGCGGAATCGAATTCTTGGTCGCCGACCAGCAAGGTGACGATTTGGACTGTCACGGTGGTCACCGCTTCCAGTGGATTNGCGGTCAAATTGGCGGCCAGACCGGCGGCCATGACGACGATCATGGTTTCGCCGATGGCCCGCGAGACGGCCAACAAAAACGCCGCGACAATGCCTGGCAAGGCGGCCGGCAAAACCACCCGGGTGATGGTTTCCGAACGCGTCGCGCCCAGCCCATAAGAACCGTCGCGCAGGGCTTGCGGCACGGCGTTGATGACATCGTCGGACAGCGAGGACACGAAGGGAATGATCATGATGCCCATCACCACCCCGGCGGCGAGCGCGCTTTCCGAGGCGACGTCCAGGCCCAGGCCCTCGCCGGCGCCGCGGAAATAGGGCGCCACCGTCAGGGCCGCGAAAAAGCCGTACACCACGGTCGGGATACCGGCCAAGATCTCAAGCAGCGGCTTGGCGANGCCGCGAAACCGGGCGTTGGCGTATTCAGCCAGATAAATCGCCGACATCAACCCAATCGGCCCGGCCACCAGCATGGCGATCAAGGTGATCAACAAGGTGCCGGTGAAAAGTGGGATCGCGCCAAAAGCGCCGGAGGCGCCGACCTGGTCGGCGCGGATCGCCATTTGCGGGCTCCACTGAATGCCAAACAAAAAATCGCTGATCGGCACTTTGTCGAAGAAACGCAGGGTCTCGAAGATCAGCGACAGAACAATGCCGACGGTGGTCAAAACAGCGATCGTGGAACAGCCGATCAGCAGATAGACGACGATCTTTTCGACCTGGTTGCGGGCCCGAAAGGCCGGCGCGATATGCCGGCGGGCGGCCAGTAAACCGATCACGGCGAGCGCCGTGGCGACCGCCACCATGGCGATGTCGGCGATCGCGCCAAGCGCGGTAAAGCGCGCGGCGGCGGCGCGCACAACGGCGTCGGCGTTGTCGGCGCCAATCCCGGCGTTCGCTAAATTACGAATGTTGGTGATCAACAACGACGTTTCATCGTCGCTTAAGCTTTGGTATTGGGCCGGCAATTCGGCCAGCACCAGGCTTTCAACCACCGTTTCTTGACCGCCCAGCCAGAGGATGAGCAGAAGCAAAGCCGGCAGGCCGCACCAGAGCGCGACATAGGCACCGTAATAGTTGGGTAGGGAATGCAAGGCGCCGTAAACGCCATCGACCGCATTCAGCGCGCGGGCCCGGCCAAAGTAAAAGCCGGTGGCGATCAACAGCAGGACGGCGGTCAGGGAAATGGCCAGGTACACGGCACTCTCACGGGTATGACGGTGGCCGGTACCCGCGCGGCATCGGCCACCATCGAATGGATCACTGCAAGCTCACATGCTCGAAGTTTTTGATCGCTTTGACAACCGCGGCGCGCTCCGCGTCCGACAACGGGATCAGCCCCTTGTCAGTGAGATAGCCGTCTTCGCCAATAGCGTTGGCGCTGGTGAAGGCGGCCGCGTATTCGGCGATGCCCGGGATCACCCCGACGTGCGCTTTCTTAATGTAGAAATACAGCGACCGCGAGATGCCGTATTTGCCCGAGGCGATGTTCTCGAAGGTCGGCGCGACGCCGGCGACTTTCGTGCCCTGGATTTTATCGGCGTTCTGATCGAGGAAGCTGAAGCCGAAAACACCGAAGGCGTCGGGGTTGGCTTCCAGCTTATTGACAATCATTTTGTCATTTTCGCCGGCTTCGATATAGGCGCCGTCCTCGCGGACCGCGTCGGCGAACTTACGGAACGCCTTTTTGCCTTCGGCCTTGCGAATGGCGGCTAGTTCGGGAAACGCTTTGGCGCCCGGACGCATGGCCAGTTCGGTGAAGGCGTCGCGGGTGCCGGAAGTCGGCGGTGGGCCCAGCACTTCGATTTTCGCGTTCGGCAAGCTGGGGTCGATGTCAGACCACTTCTGGTACGGGTTCGAGACCATTTTGCCGTTGACCGGGACCATTTTGCCCAAAGCCATAAAAATTTGCTTTTTGGTCAGGTTGAGCTGCGGGCTGCCTTTTTTGTTCGACATCACGATGCCGTCATAGCCAACTTTGACTTCCGTCACGACAGTGACGCCGTTTTTGGCACAGCGATCGATTTCGGATTGCTTGATGCGCCGCGAGGCGTTGGTGATGTCCGGATGGTTTTTGCCAACACCGGCGCAGAACAACTTCAAGCCGCCGCCCGAACCGGTGCTCTCGATCACCGGGGTTTTGAAACTGGTGCCTTTCCCGAATTTCTCGGCAACGACGGTCGCAAATGGGAACACCGTCGACGAACCGACGATTTTAATCTGATCGCGCGCGATGGCCGGGCCGGCCAGGGCAACCGCCGCAACCAGGGCCAGCGATGCGGATTTCATGGTTTTGGTGAACACCGGAAGGCTCTCCTCTAGGGACATGGGTTTGTCGGCGCCGCCGCCGACAAAACCGTCACTACTAGGTCCGTATATGAAGTTTATTGCAGTTTTATGAAAAATTTATTGCGCTCTCACCGCCGACGCGTTCTTCGAACGCCGGCAGCACGACGGTGAAGGTGCTGCCCGCGCCAGCGACGCTGTCGATGCTTAGGGCGCCGCGATGGCGGGTGACGATATGCTTGACGATCGCCAGGCCAAGACCGGTGCCGCCCATCTCCCGCGAGCGCGCCGCATCGACGCGGTAAAACCGCTCGGTCAACCGCGGAATCACATCCTTGGGAATGCCTTGGCCCTGGTCGGTAACGGCGAACGCGACCATTGGCCGGTCCGGATCGGGAAAAGCCAGCGGCGCCAGGTCGGGAACAAACGCGCGGATCGTGACAAGGCTGTCGGGCCGGCCATATTTGATGGCGTTTTCAATGAGATTTTGCGCGACCTGCGCCAATTGGTCGGCGTCGCCCAGAGCCGGCGGCAAGGCCTGGTCGACCGGCGCCAGTTCAAGGCCGATGTTGAGACGTTGCGCCTCAATCGCCAAACCGGCGCGCACCGCTTCCAACATCGCCGGCAAAGACACCGCGTCGGTCGGGCGGGCGTGCTCGCTTGATTCGATTCGCGATAAGGACAGCAAATCCTCGACCAAGCGCGACATGCGCGCGGCTTGGGCCTGCATGATCCCCATGAACTGGTCACGGGCGCGGTCGTCGGCGCGGGCCGGCCCTTGCAAAGTCTCGACAAAGCCGACCAGAGACGCCAGGGGTGTGCGTAACTCGTGGCTGGCGTTGGCGATAAAATCGACGCGCATTTGCTCGGCGCGTTTCACATCAGTCAAATCGGTGAATAGCAAGAGGGCCGCCGGCGGGCTGTCGGCGTCTATCCGGAAGCTGTCGACATGCAGGGCGAAAACATCGCCGCTGGCCCCGGGTACCTGGATTTCGACAATCTCGGCGCAGCTGTGTTCGAGAACCCGGCGGATCGCATCGCTGGCCGACGGCTGACGCAGCAGTTGATGGATTTCCACCCCTATGAGGCCGGCACCGAAGCGCGTCGCGGCGGCGCGGTTGGCGGCCTGCACACGGGCGCGCGCGTCGAGCAAAATCAACGGTTCGGGGACGGTGTCGAAAACCGCCCGCTGCAAACGTTCGGCACGTTCGAAGGCAGCAACCTGATCGCGCCACAGAGTCTCGGAATGGGCCAGACGAGCGGCCAAATCGCTATCCCGGCGGTCCAGCGCCTGATCAATCGCGTTGTCCCGCAGATCGCCGCGGTCGGTGGCGGCGCGCGCCGTCAGCCAGGCGATAATCAATTGGCGGGTGGCGAAATGGTGGTACACGCCGACCGCGCCCGTGATCACAACGAACAGGCCGATGACCAGAGCGTGGGTCAGCGCGAGCCCGTCGAACAGACACAACGCACCCAAAACCAGCAGCGTGGGCAGAGCGATATACCCGACCCGAAGCGTGACGGTGCCTATCGGGAGAGGCGTGCCGCGCTTGCCGGAGCCGCCTGTGTCCATGACTTAGTCGGCGGCGCCGCTGTCAATCGCATCGTACGCGGCCAGAGCCGCCGCCTCAATGATGTGAGACACCGTCGTTCCCATCTGAACGATTTGGACCGGTTTGCGAACCCCCAGCAAAATCGGGCCGATCAATGACCCGCCGCCGACACGTTGCAGAAGTTTATAAGAGATGTTGGCCGAGTGGAGACCTGGCATGACCAGGATATTGGCCGGGCCGGTCAGGCGGCAAAAGGGATAGCTGTCGGCCTGCAACTCCATGTCGAGAGCCACATCCACCGACATTTCACCATCATATTCAAAATCGACATCACGCCGATCGAGGATAGACACCGCGCCGCGCACCGCCGCGTTGGTCGGCCGCTCGGGATTGCCAAAATTGGAATAAGAGACTAGGGCGACCCGCGGTTCGTGACCCCAGGCACGCACCTTCGCGGCGGTTTGCTGAGCGATATCGGCCATCTGCTCGGCAGTTGGCAATTCATGCACATTGGTGTCGGCGATAAAAATCGTCCGCCGCCCGGTGACGATCATGCTAACGGCCATCACCCGTTGGTCGGGTTTCGGGCCCAGAACCTGCATCACTTGGCGGAAGGAGGCGTTGAAGCTGCGCGTTAATCCGGTGACCAAGCCGTCAGCGTCACCATTTGCGACCATGCAAGCGGCAAACACATTTCTGTCTTGATTGACCATCCTTTGACAGTCGCGTCGCAAAACGCCTCGTCGGTGTAGGCGCTCGTAAATGAGGTCGATGTAATCTTTGTTGAGTTTGGAACGTCGTGCGTTGTGAATTTTCAAATCATCAGCGCCGGTGATGCCATAACGGTGGATGTTTTCTTTTATCAATTCCTCGCGGCCAATTAAAATTGGTTCACCATATCCGCCCGCACGAAACGCGACAGCGGCCCGGATTACACGATCCTCCTCACCCTCTGCAAAAACGATTCGTTTGGGCGTCTCACGAATGCGCTCATAAATCACCTGCAGGGTCGGTGCGGTCGGGTCGAGGCGAGCGCGCAATTCATGGCGATAGTTATCCATGTTGGTAATTGGCTTCCCGGCGATGC
>NZLB01000005.1 GCA_002694075.1 Nisaea sp. | reverse complement strand
AAAATGGCCAACGCCGTCATCGAAGGCAAAGCCCAGGGCGACTGGGTGTTGATCGACGCCGGCGATGTGATCGTCCATTTGTTCCGGCCGGAAGTGCGGGAATTTTATGGGATTGAGAAGATGTGGATGGTCGATCCGGTGGCGGCGACTCACCAAGTCGGCACGTCGACGAACGACGGCGGCGCGACGATCGCCCGCGCCTAAGCGGCGCGAAGCCAGGGGACGGGCGCCATGCGTGTAACCGTGGTGGCGGTCGGGCGGGCCAAGCGCGGCCCGACCGAGACGTTGTGGCAAGACTACGCGCGGCGCCTAACCTGGCCGGTGACACTCAAGGAAATCGACCTCCGCGGCGGGGCTGAGGGACCGACGCGCCAGCGCCGCGAGGCCGAGCAGCTGCTGGCGGCGGTCCCGCGCGGCGCGCGGCTGGTGGCCCTCGACGAGCGCGGCGAGGATTTGGCGAGCGCGACTTTGGCCGCGCTGCTGTCGGACTGGCGCGACCGCGGGATCGCGGATCTCGCCTTTGTCATCGGCGGCGCGGACGGTCTCGATCCGACCGTGCGGGCGGCCGCCGATTTGGTCCTCGCCTTCGGCCGGCAGACCTGGCCGCATATGATGGCGCGGGCCATGTTGATTGAGCAAATCTACCGCGCTCAGCAGATAATCCTGGGTCATCCCTACCATCGGGTCTAGCCGAACCGGGACTAACTGAAGTATGTTTGCGCCATGACAAATACCTCGTCTTTTTCCGCGCCGACCGGTCCCGTCGTCTTGTGTATCCTGGACGGGTGGGGTGAGCGTGCGGCGGCCGCCGACAACGCCATCAGCAGCGCCGCGACGCCGATTTATGACCGATTGCGTGACAGCTGTCCGCGTGGGCTGATCGACGCTTCGGCCGGGGCTGTCGGGTTGCCCGAGGGCCAAATGGGGAATTCAGAGGTCGGCCATATGAACATCGGGGCCGGCCGGGTGGTGATGCAGGATCTGCCGCGGATCGACCGCGCCGTCGCGGATGGTAGCTTGGCCGCCGACACGCGTTTGGCGCGCTTTGTCGCGCGGGTCAAAGAGGCGGGCGGCCGCGCCCATCTGTTGGGCCTGTTATCGGCCGGCGGGGTGCATTCCCATCGCGATCATATGCTGGCCTTGGCGCGGACCCTCCGCGCCGCCGGTTTGGACGTGGTGATCCACGCCGTGCTCGATGGCCGCGATACGCCGCCGCGGGCGGCCGACGCGGATTTACCGGGTTTTCTCGACGATCTTGGCGAGACGGCGCGAGTGGTCACCGTGTGTGGCCGTTTTTTCGCCATGGATCGGGATCAGCGATGGGAACGGGTGGTCGAGGCGCACCGCGCCATCGCCGGCGGCGACGGGGTGGTTGCCGACGATCCCCTGGCGGCGCTGTACGCGGCCCGCGCCCGCGATGAGAGCGATGAATTCGTGCAGCCCAGTGTGGTCGCCGGCTATAGCGGCATGGCCGACGGCGACGGGTTGCTGATGGCCAACTTCCGCGCCGACCGGGCGCGTGAGATTTTAACCAGCCTGGTCGATCCGGATTTTGACGGCTTTACCCGTGGCACGCCGCCGGCCTTCGCCGATCGGCTGGGCATGGTGTCCTATTCGCAGGCCTTGGATCAGTGGTTTGACGCTTTGTTTCCCCCCCTTGATCTGGCGGACACCCTGGGTGAGGTCGTGGCCGCCGCCGGCAAGCGGCAGATGCGCATCGCCGAGACCGAGAAATATCCGCACGTGACATTCTTTTTAAACGGTGGGCGCGAGGAAGAATTCGCCGGTGAAACGCGGGTTCTGATTCCCTCGCCCAAGGTCAAAACCTACGACCTTCAGCCGGAAATGTCGGCCGCCACGGTCTGTGACCGTCTGGTCGCGGCGATTGAAGGCGGCGATTTCGACCTGATCATCTGCAATTTCGCCAACCCCGACATGGTCGGTCACACCGGCGTCATGGCGGCGGCCGTGCGCGCGGTGGAAACCGTCGACCATTGTCTCGGTCGTCTAGAGGCGGCCATCGCCAAAACCGGTGGCCGGATGTTGGTCACCGCCGACCATGGCAATATCGAACAAATGCGCGATCNGGCCATTGATGGACCACACACCTCGCACACCACCAATTTGGTGCCGGCATTGTTNATCGGCGGGCCGNCCGCGGTCACCAGCNTACGCCCNGGCCGGCTGGCCGATGTCGCGCCNACCATATTGGCGCTGATGGGGCTNGCGGCGCCGNCGGTGATGACCGGGAACTCGCTTTTGGTCACCGAAGATGGCGGCACGGCGGCGGTTGCGGCTGAGTAGCCGCCTTTTCTGGATCGCGGCGATTGGCGCCGCGGTGGCGGGCCACGCCGCCGCCGGGCCGGCCGACACGGCGGCCGCCGCGACAACTGAAAAACTCAAACAAGTCGAAGGCGCGTTGACGCGCGCGCGGCGCGACCACGACAATGTGCGGAGTTTGAAAGCCACCTTGGCCCAAGAGGTAACGGCGGTGCGCGCGGCCCTACGCATCGCCGCCGCCGAGGCTCGCGACCATCAACGGGGGTTGCAGGCGGCCGAGCGGCGGCTGGCGGAATTGGGCCGGTCGGCGGCGCGCGCGCGGGCCCTTTTGGCGGTCCGGCGGCGGGCTTTGGCGGCGGTGTCGGGTACCTTGCAAACCTTGGTCCGCCGCCCGCCCGAAGCGTTTGTCAGTGGCGCTTACTCGGCCCTCGACATGGCCCGCACCAGCGCCCTTTTGGATGGCGCGGCGACACGCATCGCGGCGGCCGCCGCTGATCTGCGCGAACAATTGGCGACGGTCGCCCAAACCACCGCCTCGATCCGTGTCGAACGGGCCAATTTGGCGGTGGCGGTCGCCGCCTTTGAGCGTCAGCGCGGCAAGCTTGACGGATTATTGGCGGAAAAGGCCCGGTTGTTGGCCTCCGTCAACGCCGCCGACGCGACTTGGCGGGCGCGGATGGAGGCGTTGGCCGGCTCGGCCCGCGATCTGCGTGGGTTGTTGGAACAATTGTCCCTCCATCGCCGGGCCGAAGGGCGCGCCGCCGACCGTTTGGCGGCGCTGGCCGTGCCAATCCCGCCGCCGGGAACCCGGCCGCCCGGCGCGTCGCCGCCGACCGCGCCGGGAGGATTGTTCACTCAATCGATCCTGGCGCGCAAAGGCCAGTTACCGGCGCCGGTGATTGGGCGCGTGGTGCACGGCTTTGGGCGCCGCGATGGCCGCGGGCAGATCACCAAGGGAGTGGCGATCCGCAGCCGTGCCGGCGCGCCGGTGGTGGCGCCTTTTGACGGTCGCGTGTTATATGCTGGTCCGTTCCGCAGCTATGGCTTGATATTAATCATTGATCACGGCCAAGGATATCATACCTTGTTGGCTGGATTGGGGCGCCTGCACATGGCCGTTGGCCAAACTGTTTTGGCGGGTGAGCCAATTGGGGTGATGGCGCGAGACAAGGAGCTTTCGGCCGACCGGCTGGACCTCTATCTTGAGCTGCGCCACGATGGCACGCCAATTGATCCGCTACCCTGGTTGGCTTTGGAAACGGGAATTGCGAGTGGCTAGATGATGAGTTTTTGGAAACGGGCCACGACCGGACGGCGGCGTTGGGTCACGGGCCTCGCCACCGTCGCCGTCGCCGCCACCCTGTCGGTCACCTGGATGGCCGCGGCGGCGCCGACCGATCGGTCGGAGACATATCGCCAATTGAATCTGTTCGGCGATGTGTTTGAGCGGGTGCGCGCCAACTATGTCGACGAGATTGATGTCAAAGACCTGATAGAGGCGGCGATCAATGGCATGTTGACCTCGCTCGACCCCCATTCCAGCTATTTGAACGCCGAAAGTTTCCAGGACATGCAGGTCCAAACCCGCGGCGAGTTTGGCGGTCTTGGCATCGAAGTGACGATGGAGGGCGGACTGATCAAGGTTGTCTCGCCAATCGACGGCACCCCGGCGTTCAAGGCTGGCCTCAAGCCGGGCGATTACATCAGCCATATCGATGGTGACGCGATCCTTGGCCTAACCTTGAGCGAGGCCGTCGACCGCATGCGCGGGCTGGTGGACAGCGATATCACCATCACCATCCGCCGCGCCGGAGAAGAGCCCTTCGATGTCACTTTGCAGCGGGCCGTGATCAAACTGCGCTCTGTGCGTAGCCGGGTGTTCGATGACGTTGGCTATGTGCGGATCACCACCTTCAACGAACAGACCGGCACCTCGCTGGAAACCGCGATGGCGACCTTGCGCGACAAACTGGGCAGCAAGGGCGCCGGTTACGTTATTGACCTGCGCAATAATCCGGGCGGTTTATTGACCCAGGCGATTGCCGTTTCCGACGCCTTTCTGGAGCGCGGCGAAATCGTCTCGACGCGCGGCCGCGACCCCAAGGACCACACTCGCGCCAACGCCCGGCCTGGTGATTTGGCCGAGGGCAAGCCGCTGGTGGTGTTGATCAACGGCGGCTCGGCCTCGGCCTCGGAAATTGTNGCCGGCGCCCTGCAGGACCATAATCGGGCGGTNNTTTTGGGCACCCGCTCGTTTGGCAAGGGCTCGGTGCAGACGGTNATGCAACTGCGCGGCCATGGGGCCATGCGCCTNACCACGGCGCGCTATTACACGCCTTCCGGNGCGTCGATCCAGGCCAAAGGCATCACCCCGGATATCGTNGTGCCGTTGGCGCGGATCGAGAACCTGGAACCGAACGGTCAGCGGCGCGAGGCCGATTTNCGNGGCGCGCTTGCCAATCCGGAGGGCGCCGACGCCGACACGGGTGAGGCGGCGCAAACCGAGGGTGCAAACAAATCGCCGGCCAATACGGATTTTCAGTTGGCGCGGGCGCTTGATTTGCTGCGCGGTTTGCATGTGTTTGAGCGCCGCGCGGAAAATTGAAGGCGCCGACGTTAAATATCCGGCGGTTCATGGGCCGCCGCGCCGACGATGGGGCGGGAGAAGCGGACGCCGCGGCCACCGCGCCGATATCGGACGACAACCTGACGACCGAGGACGATGTCACCGATTGGCTGGCCGAATCCGCCGAAGATCAGCCCACGCGCTGGAGCGGCCGGATTTTTCTCGCCGCGACCTTCACCCTTTGGCTGATCCTCGCCGGCGGTTTGGGTGGCCTGATCGGTTGGTTGTTGATGAACGGCCCCGATACCATCGCCGAACGCGAGGCGGCGCGCCCGCGAATGAGTGTCGCGATCACCTTGCCCGGTGCCAAAGCTGCCAATGACAGCGATGTCACAACCATGGCGCCGCAAGACGACGGCGCCATCTCCATGGCGGCGGTTGACGGTCAAGCGGCGACCGGGGGCGGTAAGGGCGGTGATTTGGCGGGCGTCGAGGCCGACTTGTACGAGGACGGGCTGCATGGTTTTTTGCCCCGGATCGCGGCCGATGGGCGTCAGCCCTGGCAGGTGTACCGGCGGCCGACCAAGACCGATAAGCGGCCACGCATCGCCTTGTTGTTTACCGATATGGGTTTGTCCCAAGCCAACAGCGCGGCCGCGGTCCGCGACTTGCCCAGCGAGGTGAGCCTCAGTTTTTCGGCCTTGGCCAAAGGTCTCGAAAACCAGGTCGCCGCCGCGCGCCGTGACGGCCATGAGGTCTTCCTGGACCTGCCTATGGAGCCGAGCGATTACCCGCGCAGCGACCCCGGCCCCTACACCTTGTTGACCAGCGCCAGCCTGGTTGAAAATCTCGACCGCTTGGAATGGACCCTGGCCCAGGCCACCGGCTATGTCGGGGTGGTGACCAAAATGGGCGGCCGCTTCACCGCCGATAATGAAAGCATGATGCCGGTCCTCGAAGCGCTCAAGAAGCGTGGCTTGATGTTTATCGACGCCCGCGCCTCGTCCCGTAGCTTGGCCATTGAATTGGCGACCACCCTGGCTCTCCCGCGGGCCTATGGCAACGCTGTGATCGACGCGGTGCCGGCGCGCGCCGACATTGAGCGGCGCTTGGCGGCGCTGGAGAATCGCGCGCGGATTGACGGGGTGGCGGTCGGCTTGGCAAGCAATTACCCGGTCACCCTGGCGGTGGTGAAGGCGTGGTTAGCCGGTGTGGCGCAACGCAATTATCAACTTGTGCCGGTGTCGGCGGTCGCCGACGGGCAGCGGGGCCGCTAGGAGGGCCGATGGTAACCGGCAGCGACAAGCCGGTGGCGGCTTATCGTCCGTGTGTGGGGGTCATGTTGATCAATCCGCGGGGCGGCGTGTTTGTCGGCAATCGTCGGGACACCGCCGGCAACGCTTGGCAGATGCCGCAAGGCGGCATCGATCCCGGTGAACGCCCGCTGGAGGCGGCCCGCCGCGAGCTGTGGGAGGAAACGGGCGTGCGCCGGGCGCGAATACTTGCCGAAAGCCGCGATTGGCATCGCTACGACTTTCCCCCTGGCCTTGCCGGTCGCCTATGGGACGGCCGTTTTCGCGGACAGATTCAAAAATGGGTGGTGATGGCCTTCGACGGCACCGATCGGGAAATCAACCTGACCGCCCATGAGCCGGAGTTTGATCGCTGGCGCTGGGTCGCTTTCGACGCTTTGCCAACCCTGGCGGTGCCCTTCAAACGCGCCACCTACCGCGCGTTGGTCAGCGAATTTGGCCATCTCGCCGGTGGTTTTGAGCACGCCGACAGCCGCTGATTGGCAATTGTCGACGGTCTCGGCGACGATTTAGGCGGCGGCCGCCGCCTTGGCTTCCAGCATTTGGATGCGCTGGCTCAACCGGGCGGTTTCCGGTCCGCCGGCGCTGTCTTTCAATTCGTCGCTGAGATTGGCGATTTCCTGATTAACGGCGGCCGGATCGATTTCGCCGACCGGCACCGCCTCTTCGGCCAGCACGGTGCAGCGATCTTCGGTCACTTCGGCGAAGCCGCCGGCGATGAAAATACGTTCTTCCACCTGGCCGCCTTGATGGATATCGATGACGCCGGCGTTGAGGGTCGAAATCATCGGGGCGTGCCGGGGCAGCACGCCGAAATACCCTTCGGCGCCCGGCACGACAACCATTTCAACGTCCTTGGAGACCAGCAGGCGCTCGGGCGAGACCAGTTCGAAGGCGGTTGTTTCGGCCATATCTTTTCCCCGTTAGGCGGCGACCGGCGACCGGTCGCGGTTGTTAAGCCGCTTCGGCGGCCATCGCTTTGGCTTTTTCGATGGCCTCGTCGATGCCACCGACCATGTAGAAGGCAGCTTCCGGCAGATCGTCGTAATCGCCGGCGACAATGCCTTTAAAGCCCTTAATGGTTTCTTCCAGGCTGACCAGCTTGCCGGGCGAGCCGGTGAAGATTTCCGCGACGTGGAAGGGCTGCGACAAGAAGCGCTGAATCTTGCGCGCCCGCGCCACCACCATGCGGTCTTCCTCGGACAATTCGTCCATGCCCAAAATAGCGATAATGTCTTGCAGAGATTTGTAACGCTGCAGGACTTCCTGGACTTCCCGCGCGACCGCGTAATGGTCGTCGCCGACGATCCGCGGGTCGAGCATGCGCGATGTCGAGTCGAGCGGGTCGACCGCCGGATAAATGCCCAATTCGGCGATCTGCCGCGACAACACCGTGGTCGCGTCCAAATGCGAGAACGAGGTCGCCGGCGCCGGGTCGGTCAAGTCATCCGCGGGCACGTAGATCGCCTGCACCGAGGTGATCGACCCTTTTTTAGTGGTCGTGATCCGCTCCTGCAGGGCGCCCATGTCAGTCGCCAATGTCGGCTGATAGCCCACCGCCGACGGGATCCGGCCCAGCAGCGCCGACACTTCCGAGCCGGCCTGGGTGAAGCGGAAGATATTGTCGACAAAGAACAGCACGTCCTGGCCTTCCTCGTCGCGGAAATACTCGGCCAGGGTCAGCCCGGCCAGGCCAACCCGGGCACGGGCGCCCGGCGGCTCGTTCATCTGACCGTAGACCAGAGCGGCTTTCGAGCTGGCCGGGTCGCCGGGTGTGATGACGCCGGACTCGACCATTTCCTCGTACAAATCGTTCCCTTCGCGGGTCCGCTCGCCGACCCCGGCGAACACCGAGTAACCGCCGTGCGCCTTGGCGACGTTGTTGATCAATTCCATGATCAACACCGTTTTGCCGACGCCGGCGCCGCCGAACAGGCCAATCTTGCCGCCCTTGGCGTAAGGCGCCAGCAGGTCGACGACCTTAATGCCGGTTTCCAAAATCTCGGCTTCCGTCGACTGATCGATAAACTCCGGCGCCTCCCGGTGGATCGGCGAGCGCATGTCGGCGCCGACTTCCGGGCCATCGTCGATCGGCTCGCCGATAACGTTCAAAATCCGGCCCAGCGTTTTTGGGCCGACCGGCACCGTGATCGGCGCGCCGGTGTCCTCGACCTTGCGGCCGCGCACCAGACCCTCGGTGGAGTCCATGGCGATGGTCCGCACGGTGTTTTCGCCCAGATGCTGCGCCACCTCAAGGACCAGCGCGTTATCGCCGTTTTGCGTGTGCAGCGCGTTCAAGATCTCCGGCAAATCGCCGTCGAACTGCACGTCGACAACGGCGCCGATGACCTGGGTGATCGTTCCAACCGCATTATTCGCCATTCGTCTCGCTCCATTCCATCGGGGCTCACCCCCGATCTCGTGTCAAAAATGGTCCGGTCAAAGCGCCTCGGCGCCGGAGATGATTTCAATCAATTCTTTGGTGATCGCCGCCTGACGGGTTCGGTTGTAGTTGAGAGTCAAGCGGTCGATCATGTCGCCGGCGTTGCGCGTCGCGCTGTCCATCGCGGTCATGCGCGCGCCATGTTCACTGGCGTTGTTTTCCAACATGGCGCTGTAGACCTGGGTCGCGACATTACGCGGCAGTAAAGCNTCGAGGATGGATTCCTCGTCCGGTTCATATTCATACAGCGCGCTCGGGCCGGTTGGCGCCGCCGTNTCTTCGGCGACTTCCGGCACGCGCGCCGGAATAATCTGATTCTCGGTNACGATTTGCGTCATCGCCGACTGAAAGGCGTTGAANATCAGGGTGCAGACATCGAATTCACCGGCCTCGAACATGTCGATAAGGCGGGTGGCGACGGTGTCGGCGGTGGTGAAGCCCACCGTCGGACGGTTGTAGCCTTCGAGGGTGTCGACGATCAGTTCGCCGAATTCTCGGTTAAGAGCGTCCCGGCCTTTGCGCCCNACACAAAAGATTTTCACCGTCTTGCCATCGGCCTGCAGGCGCCGAATGGCGGCCCGCGCGGCGCGCGTGATCGAGCTGTTGAAGCCGCCGCATAGGCCACGGTCAGCGGTCATCACCACCAAGAGATGGGTTTGCTCGGCACCGCTGCCGGCCAACAGGCGCGGCGCGTCACCACCGGTCGCCNCCGACGCCAGAGCNGCGATCATACGGTNCATNCGNTCGGCGTACGGGCGTCCGGCTTCGGCCAATTCCTGGGCCCGCCGNAGTTTGGCGGCGGACACCATTTTCATCGCCGATGTGATCTTGCGCGTCGACTTGACGCTGTTGATCCGGTTCCTGAGATCCTTAAGGCTCGGCATTTATCGGTCCTTTGACGATCCGTTGGCGCGCGTCGCCGTGGGTTAGGCGAAGGCTTTGGCGTAACCGTCGAANAAGGCTTTGAGCTTCTCTTCGGTGTCTTTGGAAATCTCCCGCTCGGTGCGAATGGTTTCCAAAAGATCGCCGCCCTTGGCCCGCATTTCNGCGAGCAGGCCCTGCTCGAANCGGCCGACATCGCGCAAGTCGATGCCGTCCAGATAGCCCCGNACCCCGGCGAAAATACTGATCACCTGTTCTTCGACCGGCAACGGNGTGTATTGCGGTTGCTTCAGCAGTTCGGTCAAGCGCGCGCCGCGCGCCAGCAAGCGCTGGGTCGAGGCGTCGAGATCGGAGGCGAACTGCGCGAAGGCGGCCATCTCACGATACTGGGCCAATTCCAGCTTAATCGTNCCGGCGACCTGTTTCATGGCCTTGATCTGTGCCGCCGAGCCAACCCGGCTGACCGACAGGCCGACGTTCACCGCCGGGCGAATGCCTTGGTAGAACAGCTCGGTCTCAAGAAAGATCTGGCCATCGGTGATCGAAATCACATTGGTCGGGATATAGGCCGACACGTCACCGGCCTGGGTCTCGATGATCGGCANGGCGGTCAAGGAGCCGGCGCCATTGGCGTCGCTCATCTTGGCGGCCCGCTCGAGCAGACGNGAGTGCAGNTAGAAGACGTCGCCCGGATAGGCTTCGCGCCCNGGCGGGCGGCGCAGCAACAGCGACATTTGACGATAGGCGACGGCCTGTTTCGACAAATCGTCATAGACGATCACGGCGTGCATGCCGTTGTCGCGGAAGTATTCGCCAATGGTGCAGCCGGTGTAAGGGGCCAGGAACTGCAACGGCGCCGACTCCGAGGCGGTGGCGGCGATCACCACCGAGTAGTCGAGGGTGCCGTAATCCTCCAGGGTCTTGACGATTTGCGCCACCGTCGAACGCTTTTGGCCGACCGCGACATAGATGCAGAACAGCTTTTTGCTCTCATCGTCGCCGGCCGCGTCATTNACTTGTTTCTGGTTNATGAAGGTGTCGACGGCGATGGCGGTTTTACCGGTCTGCCGGTCCCCGATGATCAACTCGCGCTGGCCGCGGCCAATCGGGATCAAGCTGTCGATCGCTTTGAGGCCGGTCTGCATNGGCTCATGCACCGATTTACGGGCCATGATGCCCGGCGCTTTGACCTCGACCCGAGTGCGTTGGTCGCTGTCGATCGGCCCCTTGCCGTCAAGCGGGTTGCCCAGCGGGTCGACGACGCGCCCGAGCAGGCCCTTGCCGACCGGCACGTCNACGATGGCGCCGGTCCGCTTNACCGTATCGCCTTCTTTAATGTTGCGGTCGTCNCCNAAAATCACCACGCCGACGTTNTCGTTTTCCAGGTTCAACGCCATGCCGCGGATCCCGTTGGGAAACTCGACCATCTCGCCGGCCTGCACCTGGTCGAGGCCATACACGCGGGCGATACCNTCTCCGACCGANAGCACTTGGCCGACCTCGGCGACTTCGGCTTCGGTCCCAAATCCGGCGATCTGGTCCTTAAGAATAGACGAAATTTCGGCGGCCCGGATATCCATCAGCCAACACCTTTCATCGACAACTGCAAACGATTGATTTTTGAACGGAGGGAACTGTCGACCATGCGCGAGCCAACGCGCACGATAAGACCGCCGATCAAGCTTGGNTCGACGGCCAGNTTAACAGCGACTTTTTGCCCAACCGCGCCCCGCAGGCTTTCCGTGACGGCGGCCACTTCNGNCTCGGTCAGAGGCACCGCCGAGGTCACATCGGCTTGGATTTCGCCGCGCCGGCGGGCCAGTTCGGCGAGAAACGCCGTGATCATTTGGCTNAGNGCGAACAGGCGGCGGTTGTCGGCGACGGTGCCGACGAATTTGACGGTCAACGGATTGGCGCCGGCCGCTTCGAGCACAGCGGTCATCGCCTTGACCTGNGCNTCGCTGCCAATCACCGGCGAGCGCACCAGACGCGCCAGGTCGGCGTTTTCGGTGNCAATTTGGTTCAAGGCGGTCAAGTCNGCGGCAACGGCGTCCAATGATTTGGCGGCGTCGGCCAATTCATACAGCGCGGCGGCATAGCGCCCAGCGAGACCGGTCGTTTGCGATGACATGGGTCGAAAAGTCTCCCGTTTTTCGCCCCGAACNATGGCGAACCGGCCGAAAGCGCGCCCGCCTCGTGGAAGTCAAAATTCGGCGCGCCGACACAGCTCTTTTTAGCGTGGGCGCTCGGTAGGTAGCATAGACATTTGAGGCGTGCAAGCGGGCTGGCCGGGTTTTTGCCGGCCCCTTTCGACACTGGCCAGGGTCGTTAATTTAAGCCATCCGTCAGGCTCCGGAAGCGGCGGCTTCGGCGGCCGCGTCGGCGCTGTCGCCGGCGAACACGGCGGTCAATTTCGGCTCATAGGCGAACAGCGCCGGCTGGCCGCCGGTATGGATGAAGATCACGCCTTTGGCGGCGGCGAAATCGCCGGCCCGCGCGCGGCCGATCATGCCGGCGGCGACCTTGCCGGAATAGACCGGGTCGAGCAGCAGACCCTCGCGCTGGGCGAACAGGCCGAGAGCCTCTTCGGTGGCCGCGTTGAGCTTGCCGTAGGAGGGGAAAAACGCTTGGTCGTCGATTTCCAAATCGGCCGGCCCGGTCAGGCCCGGACGCTGGATCAAATCGGCCATCATCGCCATTCGCCGGGCCATGCGTTGGCGCTGAGCGTCGGCGTCGCGGCGCACGCACATCGCCGCCACCCGGATATCGTCGCGGCCAAGGGCGCGAAACCCGGCCAATAGCCCGGCGTGGGTGAGGCCACTGCCCGAGCCGACCACGACGGTGTCAAAGTCAATGCCGGCGGCCGCCGTTTGGGCCAGCAACTCGCCAGCGCACAGCACATAGCCGAGCCCGCCGAGCGGCGGGTGTTCGGCGCCCAGCGGGATCACATAAGGGCGGTGGCCGGCGGCGCGCAGGGCGGCGGCGCGAGCGACCACCGCGTCATCGGCGGCGCTTTCATCCTCGCCCACCGGAAAATGATGAAAATGCGCACCGAACATGCGGTTGAGCAGGATATTGCCCGACCGCCGGTAGGTCGCGTCGGCGCCGTCGACGCGTTCCTCCAACTGCACATGACAGGTCAGGCCCAGCTTGGCGGCGGCGGCGGCGGCGGTGCGCATGAAATTGGACTGCACCGCGCCGGTGATCAAAATCGTGTCGGCGCCGGCGGCCTGGGCCGCGCCCATGTAGAACTCGAGCGGCCGAACCTTGTTGCCGCCAAAGGCCAAACCGCTGCAATCCTCGCGCTTGATCCACAGGTTGTCGACGCCGATCTCGGCGCCCAGGCGGTCCATCGCCTCGAGCGGTGTCGGAAAATGCCCAAGGGCCGCCCGCGGGTGCGCCGCGACCAGGTTTTCGGCTGGATTGTCAAGCTGCATGGCCGCCCCGTTCACAGGAAGTTATACGGATCGATATCGACGGTGAGGCGCACCGCCGAAGGCAGTCTCAGCGGCGCCAACCAGTCGCGCAAGACTTTTTGCAGGTTGACCTGGCGGTCGGTCTTGACCAGCAGCCGCCGACGGTGGCGGCCGCGGAGCAAGGTCAGGGGCGCCGGCGCCGGGCCGAACACCTGAACCCGATCAAGGCGCGGCGCGGCGCGCGCCACCAGGCGGGCGCCGTGGTCGGCGGTGGCCGCGTCACCGGCGCTGATGACCAAGCCGGCGAGCCGGCCAAAGGGTGGCATGCCGGCGCTTTCGCGGGCCGCCCGTTCGCTTGCCAGGAACCGTTCGCGGTCGCCGGCGGCGAGCGCTTGCATGACCGGGTTTTCCGGTTGGTGGGTTTGGAGGAACACGCGACCGGGGCTGGCGCCGCGGCCGGCCCGGCCGGCGACTTGGTGAAGCAGTTGAAAAGTCCGCTCGCCGGCCCGCAAGTCGCCGCCGGCCAGCCCGAGATCGGCGTCGATCACGCCGACCAGGGTGAGCGCCGGAAAATGGTGGCCTTTGGCGACCATTTGCGTGCCGATGATGATGTCGACCTCGCCCTCGGCGACGCTGCGCACGAATTCGGCGGCCGCCGCCGGGCCGACCACGGTGTCGCTGGACGCGACCATAAAGCGCGCCTCGGGGTGATCGTTGATGACCTCTTCAGCCAAGCGTTCGACGCCCGGACCGCTGGCCACCAGGCTGTCCTCGCTGCCGCAGGCGGCGCAGACGGTGGGCCGGCGGATGGTATAGCCGCAATGGTGACATTGCAGACGGCCGCTCAGGCGATGTTCCACCATCCAGGCCGCGCAGCTGGGACATTCGTAGCGATGCCCGCAGGCCCGACACAGGGTCAGCGGCGCGTAGCCACGGCGGTTCAAAAACAATAAAGCCTGCTCGCCGCGGGCCAGTGTCTCGGTCAGTGCCGCGCTCAACGAAGGCGCGAGCCAACGGCCGCGCGGCGGCGGCTCGCGGCGCAGATCGATCAAGCCGACTTGCGGCATCACCGCGGTCCCGTGGCGGGCCGGCAAATGGGCCAGGTGATAACGCCCGCCGCGCACGTTCTCGACGGTTTCCAGGGACGGCGTGGCCGACACCAGAACCGCCGGATGATCGCCTAACCGGGCCCGCACCACCGCCATGTCACGGCCATGGTAGTGGACACCGTCATCTTGTTTGAAAGCGGCCTCGTGCTCCTCGTCGACCACGGTCAAACCAAGGTCGGGGAACGGCAGAAACAGGGCCGAGCGCGCGCCGACCACCACGCGCGCCGTGCCGTCGGCGACGGCCCGCCAGGTGATCCGCCGCTGCGGCGGCCGCAATTCGGAATGCCACACCGCCGGCGCGCAGCCGAAGCGCGTCTCAAAACGCGTCAACCACTGCGCGGTGAGCGCGATCTCCGGCACCAGAACCAAAACCTGCCGGCCGGCCGTGAGCGCGGCGGCGATGGCTTCGAAATAAACCTCGGTTTTGCCGGCGCCGGTGACCCCATCCAGCAAGGTGACCGAAAACCCCCCGTTCGCGACCGCCGTCGTCAGACGGGCGGCGGCGGCTTGCTGGTCGGGCGAAAGCCGCGGTCGCGTTTCGGCCGGTTTGGGCGGCGCGAAAGCCGGCGGTGGCGGCGTCGTCACCTCGGCCAAGGCGCCGGCGGCGACCAGGCCCTTGACCACCGCCGGTCCGACCCCCGCCTCCAGCGCGAGTTCGCGGAGCGGCCGCGGCGGGCTGTCGACAATCGCCGCCAAGACCCGCCGGCGCGCCGCCGTTAGGCGCAGGTCCGGCGGCTGCGGCGCGGCCGCGATCAAGGTTATCGGCGGCGGTGGCGCGAACGCCGCCGGCACGCTAATCGCCATCCGCAGCACCGCCCCCGGTGGCGANAAAGTATAGGCGGCGACCCAATCNACCAGCGCCAACANCGTTTCCGGTAGCGGCGCGGTTGGATATCGCNGGACCACCATCTTCAACCGGTCGTCGGCGACGTCGCCAGCCGCCTCACCCCAAACCACCCCGTTAATCAGGCGCTTGCCCAAGGGCACCTCGACAATGGCGCCNCGCGGNCTGTCGAGACCNGCNGGTAAAAGATANTCNTAGGCACCGGCCANCGGCAGAGGCANCAGNACCCGCACCCTGCNCNNCGTNTCGCCGAACAAANCGNCCGCGCCGCTTGGCCCCTGATTTNGATGCTCGCCCTCGCCCATGGCCTGTCATACCACGGCACCCGCGACCGCCGCACTGGTTTCGCCACCGGCCATCGNGTACANTCGCCGGCNANGTCACACGGGCGGCGGGCCCGGGCGCNCAACAGGCGGAGAGCATGAAGTTTTTTATCGATACGGCGGATGTCGCCGAAATCACCGAACTGGCGACGACCGGCATGCTGGACGGGGTCACCACCAATCCCTCGTTGGTGGCCAAGACCGGCCGGCCATTCCTNGAGGTGGTGGCCGAAATTTGCGACCTGGTCGACGGCCATGTTAGCGCCGAGGTGACGGCCACCGATTTCGACACCATGTTGGCNGAGGGCCGCGCCTTGGCCGCCATCGCGGCCAATGTTTGCGTCAAAGTGCCGCTCACCGTGGATGGCCTCAAAACCTGCAAGGCTCTGGCCGACGCCGGCACGGCGGTCAATGTGACGCTCTGCTTTTCCGCCGCCCAAGCNTTGCTGGCGGCGAAAGCCGGCGCGCGCTACATCTCGCCCTTCGTTGGCCGGGTGGATGACATCGGTGCCAGCGGGATGGATTTGATCGCCGATATCTGCGCGATCTACGGTAATTACGATTTTGATACCGAGGTTTTGGTGGCGTCGATCCGCGGCCCGCAGCATGTGGTCGAGGCGGCCAAAATGGGCGCCGATGTGGCAACCTTGCCGCCGGCGGTGCTGCGCCAGTTATATCAGCACCCGCTGACCGACAAAGGGNTGGACGCGTTCCTCAAGGATTGGGCCAAAACCGGTCAAAGCATCCTCGGGGCGCCGAGTGTGGCGGTATGACCAAGAAAACCACCAAANCGGCCGATGGGGCCGAAACCGTCTTGCCGACGGCCGANGCGGTGACCGCNTTCTTGCGCGCCAACCCCGATTTTCTGGCGCAAAATCCCGANCTTTTGGCGAGCATGAAAGCGCCCGGGGCGGCGCGCGACGGCAATGTCTTCGACCTCCAGCATTTCAAAGTCCAGCGCCTGCAGTCGGAGAAAGAGCGGTTGGTGTCCAGCCAGCGCCATTTGATCGATACNGCGCGGGCNAATCAAAGCGCCACCAGCCAAGTGCACACCGCCGCGCTGGCGGTCATCAACGCGCCCACCTTCGAGGCCATGATCCAGGCCGTGACCACCGATTGGGCGGTATTTCTGGACATCGACGCGGTGACCCTGTGCGTCGAAGATAACGGCACCGTGATTCCGCCCNCCTACGCCGCCAATATCCGTGGTCTGGCGGCTGGCGTATTGGACGAATTAATGCCCGACAGCACCGANATCCGGTTGGACGAGGGTGTCGTTGGCGACCCGCGNGTGTTCGGCGCCGCCGCCAGCTTGGTGCGCAGTCAGGCGCTGGCCCGTTTGAACATCAGCGCGGCCACGCCGCGCGGCCTGTTGGCCTTGGGCGCGCGGCGGACCGACGGGTTCCACCCCGGCCAAGGGACCGAGGTTTTGACCTTTTTGGTGCATGTGCTGGAGGCCTCTATCCGGCGATGGCTANATNTGCCCAGCTAANCCAAGGGCCGGCCGGCGCGATGGCCTTNCCGGTCGCCGACGATTTAGCGGCCGCNGTCGCCGCCTGGCGGGCTTGGTTGGTCAACGAAAAACGCGCCGCGCCNCGGACCTGTGACAGCTATCAACGCGANTTNTTCGGCTTTTTGCGGTTCGCNGCCGCNCACCANGGCGGTCGCCTGGGTTTGGCCGATTTGGCGGCCTGGCGGACCACCGATTTCAGGGCTTATTTGGCGGCCCGCGCGCGCGCCGGCCAGGCGGCCCGCTCGGTTGCCCGCGGCCTCTCGGTGGTGCGCGGGTTTTTCACCTTCCTNGAGCAGCGCGGCCTTGCCCGCAACACCGCCATTCACCACCTGCGGGCGCCCAAAACCGTGCCGGCTTTGCCGCGACCTTTAACAGTGGACGAGGCGCGCGAGGTGATTGGCCAGGCCGGCGACACGGCGGCGGTGGAGTGGGTCGCGGTCCGTGACGCCGCGCTGTTGACGTTGCTTTACGGCGCTGGGCTGCGCATCGGCGAGGCGCTGGCCTTGAATGTCGGCCAGGCGCCAACCGACGATCATCTGGTGGTCGACGGCAAGGGNGGTAAACAGCGGGTGGTGCCGATCCTGCCGGCGGTTCGTGCCGCTATCGCCGCCAGCCTGGACAGCTGTCCCTATCGGCGCGGCCCGGACGATCCGCTGTTCGTCGGGGTGCGCGGCAAGCGTTTGGCCGCCGGAGTGGTGCAGCGCGCCATCCGACATTTACGCGCCACTCTCGGCCTGCCGGACACCGCGACACCCCATGCGTTGCGACATTCCTTCGCCACGCATCTTTTGGCCGGCGGCGGCGATCTTCGCGCCATTCAGGAGTTACTCGGCCATGCCTCGCTTGCAACCACCCAGCGCTATACCGGGGTCGAGGCCGAGCGTTTGATCGAGGTTCACCGCGCGACGCACCCGCGCCGCGCGCGCCGGCCGGCCGACTAGGCGCGCGTCGGG
>NZLB01000004.1 GCA_002694075.1 Nisaea sp. | reverse complement strand
GGCCCCAGCATGCTGCGGGTCGACGCCGGCGGCGGCTTCGCGCCGCTGGCCCTCAGCGCCGGTCGCGCGCCGCTATTGGCGGCGGTCAAAGACCATGGCATGGCGATGATGGCCCTGGTGCGCGCGCACCATTTCGGCGCCCTGTGGGTAGAGATCGAACCGCTCGCCAGCGCGGGCTATTGCGCCTTCGCCTGTACCGCCTACATGCCGGCGATGCCGCCGGCGGGCGGCGCCAAGCCGTTTTACGGCACCAATCCGATGGCCTTCGGTTGGCCGCGCCCGGGGGGCGAGCCGATGGTCTTTGACATGGCGTCGGCGTCGATGGCGCGCGGCGAGGTGATGGTGGCCGCGCGCGAAGGCCACGCGGTGCCGGCGGGCACCGGCCTTGATCGTGACGGCCAACCGACCACCGACGCGCAGGCGATAATCGACGGCGGCATGCTGCTGCCCTTTGGCGGCTACAAGGGTGCCGGCATCGCCATGATGATCGAGCTGTTGGCCGCCGGCCTGACCGGGGAGCGTTTCAGCTTCGAGGCGGCGGCCCATGACAACCGGGACGGCGGCCCCCCGCGCGGCGGCGAATTCCTTTTGGCCATCGACCCGGCGCGCCTCGGCGGCGAGGATTGGGCGGCCCATAGCGAAGGCTTTTTCGCCGAACTCTTGGCCATCGAGGGAACCCGCCTGCCCGGTGACCGCCGACGCGCCAATCGCGCCCAAAGCCAGCGTACGGGCGTCACCATTCCAGGCGCCCTCCACGAAAAAATTCGCGCCCTTGGAGGACGCACGGGTTAGCTCGCCGCGCGGCCGCCCAAGGCGGGGCTTCCAATTTCGCGCGCGGCGGTGTTGAATTCACCCATAACAGTCAATCAAAGGGAACGGGTAGGGTTGTTATGAGCACGGGCAAAGCTTGGGATTTCATCCATCATGTCGCCGCCGACGCAGCGTGGGAACCGGGACTGCGCGACATCTTCGATTACCGCGACCTGGGCACCAAAGACGCCACCAACGGCGACTACATCGCCCATGTGATCCGCGCCAACGGCCGCAAGAACCCGGACGAGGTTCAGCAATGGCACATCCACGAATGCGATTTTCAATTCGTCTACGTGCTTAACGGCTGGGCGACGTTCGAATACGCCGGCCAGGGCGAGAAAACCATCCGTAAGGGCGACCACATCTTGCAAATTCCGATGATACCGCATCGCGAAATCGCCTGTTCGGAGGATTTCGAGGTCCTTGAAATCGTCGCCCCGGCCGACTTCAAAACCCGCGTCGTCGATCCGCCGCAAGGGGCCGAGGCCAGCGGCTAAGGCGGTTCCATATGAGTGCGGAAAACGCGGCCGATCTGCCGCTCGCCGGCATCCGTGTGCTGGATGTGGCGAGCTATATCGCGGCGCCGGTGGCGGCCACGATCTTGGCTGATTTCGGTGCCGATGTGATCAAAATTGAGGCGCCGGCCGGCGACGGCTGCCGGCGCTTGCACACCATGCCCGGCATGCCGGTCAGTGACCGCGACTACGCCTGGGAAGTCGATAATCGCAGCAAGCGCGGGTTGTGTCTGGACCTCACCCATGACGAAGGGCGGGCGATTCTCCACAAGCTGGTTGAAAGCGCCGATGTCTTCGTGACCAATTTGCCCGGCCCGGCGCGCCGCAAACTCGGGCTGACCCATGCCGATTTGGCGCCGCTGAACCGCCGGCTGGTTTACGCCTCGCTGACCGCCTATGGCGAGACCGGCCCGGAGGCCGACACCACCGGCTTTGATTCCACCGCCCTGTGGGCGCGGACCGGATTGATGGATTTGGTGCGCCCGGCCCCCGACGCCACCCCCACCCGCTCCCTGCCCGGCATGGGCGATCATCCGACCGGGGTGTCATTGATGGCGGCGATCGCCATGGGCCTGCTGCGCCGCGAGCGCACCGGCGAGGGCGGCCAGGTGTCGACCTCCCTGGTCAGCAACGGGGTGTGGATGAACGCCTTTTACGCCCAGGCCAAACTGGCCGGCGCCGAGGTGACGATCCGGCCGCACCGCGATTTCGCGACCAATGCGCTGGCCAACCATTATCGCTGCGCCGACGGTCGCTGGTTCATTCTCGCCCTGCTCAACGAAGAGCGCCAGGCCGAACCATTTTTCAANGCCGTCGAGCGGCCTGAATTACTGGCCGACCCGCGCTTCGCCGACAGCGCCAGCCGCCGCCAAAACGCCCAGGCGCTGACCGAAATTCTGGACGCGATGTTCCTGCAACATGANTGGGCNCACTGGCGCGCCTGCCTCAGCGCCCATGGCATCACCTTCGGCGTGGTCGGCAAAGTCGATGACCTGGCCGACGACCCGCAAATGCGGCACGCCGGGGCGATTGTCGAAATGGCCGCCGACGGGCCGGTGAGCGGCCCGACGATCGGCTCGCCGGTGTTCATGGAGGGGGTGGAAAAGCGTCCCCCCGGCGCCGCCCCGGCGCTGGGCCAGCACTCGCGCGAGATTTTAACCGAGATTGGTTACCCCGCCGAAGAAATTGATCGCTTGCTTGGCGCCGGTGTGGTCCGGCAAGCTGACGAAACGCGGCCGTTCGCCGCCGAGAAAGGAGCCCCGAAATGAGCAAGTCACANGATCTGGTGGTGCGCAACGGCACCCTCGTCGACGGCACCGGCAGCGCCCCAATCGACGGCGACATCGCCATCGACAATGGCAAAATAAGCGCCATCGGCCAGGTTCACGGTAGCGGCACCGAGGAGATCGACGCCGGCGGCTGCATCGTCACACCGGGCTTCGTCGATATTCATACCCATTACGACGGTCAGGCGATTTGGGACAAACATCTCGCGCCCTCGGCATGGCATGGGGTGACCAGCGTGGTGATGGGCAATTGTGGCGTCGGCTTCGCGCCCTGCCGCGCCGAGGACCGCATCAAACTGGTCGAGTTGATGGAAGGCGTTGAGGATATCCCCGGCGCGGTCATGCACGAGGGGTTGGATTGGCGCTGGGAAAGCTTCGCCGAATATCTTGACGCTTTGGAGTCCGGGCCGCGCGATGTCGATGTCTGCGCCTTGCTGCCNCACGCCGCCGTGCGGGTCTTCGTCATGGGCGACCGGGCCATCCGCCACGAGGCGGCGACGGCCGAGGATATCGCCCAAATGCGCGCCATCACCCGGCAGGCTATCGACGCCGGCGCNTTTGGATTTTCCACCTCGCGCACGGTCAGCCATAAGACCCTGAAAGGCGATTACACACCGACCCTGCGCGCCCATGAGGATGAGTTGACCGGTATCGCCATGGGCATGGCCGATGCCGGCGCCGGCTTTTTGGAAATCGTCTCCGACTGGAACGCGCCCGATCCCGAGACCGAATTCGCCATGCTGCGCCGGGTGATCGAACAAAGCGGCCGCACCGCCGTTTTCTCGCTGACCCAGCGCCATGACCGCACNACTTTTTGGCGGGACTTGCTGCGTCTGGCNGGCGAGGCGNTCGACGATGGTCTGTCGATCCGCCCCGTGGTCGCGCCGCGGCCAATTGGCATTCTGCTGGGCNTNCAAGGCAGCCAAAACCCGTTTTCCGGCACGCCGACCTATAAAAAGCTGGCCGCCCTGCCCGTCGCCGAGCGCGCCGCCGCCATGTCCGACCCTGAGGTGCGCCGACAAATCCTGTCCGAGGACCCGGTCGCCGGCAGCACCTTTCCGCTGATTAATCGGATTTCCTACGATCAGATGTACCGGTTCGGTAACCCGCCCTGCTACGAGCCGGCGGCCGACCAGTCGATCAGCGCGATGGCCGCCCGCGAGGGCCGAAGCGCGCCGGAGGTGGCCTATGACATCGTCGTTGAGGACGGCGGTCGTAACTTCATCTACGCGCCACTGGTCAATTACGCCAACCGCGACATGACCACGCCCGAAGCCATGCTCTCCGACCGCAACGCCATTATGGGGCTGGGCGATGGCGGCGCCCATGTCGGCTTTATCATCGACGCCGGCTTCCCAACCTGGCTGATGTCCTATTGGGGGCGTGAGCGCGGCCGTTTCGAGATGCCCGAGATTATCCGCCGNTTGACCTCGGACACCGCCGCCGCCGCCGGTCTGGGCGACCGCGGCCGGTTGGCGGTCGGCCTGAAGGGGGATCTTAACGTCATCGACTGGGACAAGGTTGATTTCGGCCGTCCCTATGTGGCCAAGGATTTGCCGGCCGGCGGGCGCCGCTTGCTGCAAAACGCCGAGGGCTATCGCGCCACNGTCGTTTCCGGTCANGCCACCTACCGCGACGGTGCGGCGACCGGCGCCCTGCCCGGCCANTTGGTGCGCGGCCAGCGGGCCGCCTGAGGCGGACGATGAAGGCGGCCGGCNCGCGCCNGCCGCCGGCCTAGGCCATGAAGNCGTAACCGTCCTGGANCGACGCGACCATCGCGTCGATATCGACCACCGGGGCGACTTCCACGGCGTCATGCGCGCTGACCGAGAGCAGATATTCGAATTGGCTCGGCGACAGGGCTTGGCCGTACTCCGAAATCGCCGCCTCTTGCACAATGGCGACCGCGCCGGCGACCTTGGGAGCGGCGAAGGAGGTGCCGCTGACCGCTCTCTCGCCGCTGTAAAACCACGGCATATCGACCATCACGTCCTCACCGGGCGCATAAACGCCCAAGAGGTCGCCATGTTGCGACCAGGCGGCGCGGGCCGTCTCGGCGCGGTCCAAGGCGCCAACCGCGATCACGTCGTCATTGGCCGCCAAAACATTAATGCCGTCGGCGGTGTTCTCGCGGCCATCATTGCCGCTGGAAACCACGGTGACGATGCCGGCCGCCTTGATCGCGCTTAACTCGTCACTGAGCTGTGTCTGGGTCGGCTGATTCACGTCGCCGTAGCCGATGCTAAGATTGACCGCCGCCACGTCATAGGCGTTGGCGTTGGCGATGACCCACTGCAAGGCGGCTTCGACATCGGCCAATTTGCCGCCGCTCGCGAAATCCTCGAACACCTTCAGGTGAATGATCTGCGCGTCGACCGCGGTATCGGTCACAACATCGGCGACCTGCGCCCCATGGCTGAAAATCCGGGGGTCGCGGCCGTCATCGTCACCATCGGCGAAGTCGTGATCATAAATTACATTGCTCTCGTGGTAATAGGTCCCGGCGCCGGAATCTACGACCACGACCGTATGCCCTTTTCCCGTGAAATTTGCAGCCATGTCGCGCTCCTTTGTTAACTCTTATCGTTTTGTGTTACGCAACCCCGAATTAGGACTGTATCTTTAGATTAGCAACAAAAAATTGTATTTTAACCTCCATCCATCGGCTTGAAATCCTCTTAATCGATTGTTTTAGTTAAAAGATTTTAATGGTAAAAAAATCATATGATAGGCTATCACATAATTTTTAGATTGAAAAAGGGGAAAAATTTTGAATAAGAAGACTATGTTCAGCGAGCAAGCACAAATCTATATCAGTTATTCTTATCCAAGCGGTCATGAAAGGCGCGTCAAATCCAGATTTTATACCTTTGCGATGACCCTTTTGGCATGCCATCGGTCAAACTTGTTTGTGCAGAACAAGAACAAGGAGCGTGAAACGCGCGAAAACGCGGGTTGGGACAATGCGGACGCGGCCATTCAAGATGATCGGAAAGCCCATAGCGCGAAGGCGAATTTGGGGCGGGC
>NZLB01000003.1 GCA_002694075.1 Nisaea sp. | reverse complement strand
GTTTTCTCCGGCATGACGATTCTTGGGGATGGCACGGTGGCGATGATCTTGGACACGGTCGGTCTGGCCCGGGCAATGGGCACCGCCGCGTCACCGCCGATGGCCGCGCCGACCGAGAGTGAAGAGCTCGCGGACACCGTCGAAACCGTGGATTTTTTGACCTTTCGGGTCGGTCAAGCCGCGCTCAAAGCGGTGCCGCTGCGCATGCTGACCCGGATCGAGAGTATCGATCTTTCGACCATCGAGACGACCGACGATCGGACGCTGGTGCAGCACCGCGGCCATATCCTGCCCCTGGTGCCGGCGGGGGCGGCGGCGATTTCGCCGACTGGCCATCAGCCGGTGCTGATTTTCGAGACTGCCCAAGGGGCGGTCGGCTTGGTTGTCGACCAGGTTGTCGACATCGTTCAAGTCCCCACCGATATCGCGCTGACATCGGCCAGCGGTCGCTCAGTCGGTGGCGCCGTGATTGACGGTCAGGTGACCGAATTTGTGGAACTGGGGCAGTTTCTTTCCGCGGTCTTGGTTGCCGGCGCGGCCCGTGAAGCCAAGCTGCGCGTGTTGCTGATTGACGGGAATGCCCTGTCACGTCGCATTTTACCCCCGTTCCTCAGCCATTTTGGATATGCCGTCACCGCCGTGCCGGGCGCCGCCAATGCGTTTGAGCTTCAACGCAGGAAAGCGCGCTTCGATACCATCGTGATTGATTTACATCTGCCGGGTGTCGATGGGTTTGAACTGGCCGAACAATTCGCCGCGGTCGGCGATTGGAAAGACATTCCTCTCATCGGCCACGGCGATACTTTGTCGGCGGCGGATATGGCGCGGGCGGCGCGCCTCGGTTTCCAGACCTGTGTTCTGAAGTTTGATCACGGCGCGCTCCAAAAATCATTGGCGACGTCGAAAAGCCTGGCTTTGGAGGAGGCGCCATGAGCGAGGAACTTGCAGTGGTGACGGTGACGGTCGGCGACCAAGATCTCGCGGTGCCGGTCGCCGATGTGGTGGAGGTGATCGGCGATTATCCGGTCACGCCGGTGCCGCTATCGCCGCCGGAGGTCATCGGCGTGCTGAACTTGCGCGGACGGATCGTCACGGTACTGGATCTACATGCGCGGCTGGTTGGCGGCGCCGCGCCGCCCTTGCCGTTGATGCGCCTTGAGCGCGGTTTGGTGGTTGTTCACGACGGCGCGCCCTATGCCATTCGAGTGGACGCCGTCGGGGATTTGCAGCGTTTCGACAGCACCACCTTGACGGCCCCGCCGGCGGCGATTTCACCGGCTCTGGGCGCGCTCTCGGCCGGGCTGCATATGGGCACCCAAGGCCTGACGGTGATCCTGGACGTCGATAAAACCCTGCTCAGCTTGACGCCATCGCCGGCTCGCGCCGCACCTCTGCGCCAGGTGGCTAGGCGATAATCCCGTCGGCCCGCCAGCGGGCGATGTCGGCCGCCGCGAACCCGAGATCGGTGAGCACCGTGTCGGTGTCCTGGCCGAGCGCCGGGGCCGGTCGGGGGGCGCCGGTCGGGGTTGCCGAAAAGCGCGCGGCGGCGCGCGCCAGGCGGACCGGACCGACACCCGGCTGATCGATTTCGTGGACGGTTTGATTGGCCGCGACTTGTGGGTCGTTGAGCACATCGGAACGCCTCAAAACCGGCGCGCAGGGCACGTCGGCGGCTTCCAGGGCGGCGATCACGTCGGCCTGATCGCGGCCGGCGATTTCCGCCTCGACCAGGGTCAGGCGTTCCTGGCGATTGGCCGACCGCGCCGCCGGTGTCGCGAAGCGCGGATCGTCGACCCATTCCGGCTTGTCCAAGGCGGCGCAAAGCCCGCGCCATTCGGCGTCGGAGACGGCGCCAAAGGTGACGTAGCCATCGGCGGTTGGGAAAATCATATCATGGGCGGTGGCGGGAATGTCTTGGGCGCCGTCCTCGACGACGCTGTANTTGGCCATGCCCTCGGGCCAGAGATAAGACAACATGGCGTCGAGCATGGAGATGCGNACATGTTGGCCGGCGCCGCTTTGGCCCCGCGCCACCAGGGCGGCGGTGACCGCCTGGGCGGCGTAAATGGCGGTGATTTTATCGGCCACCAGGGTGCGTACCATTTTGGGACGGCCGCTGGTCGGATCGGCCTGAATATGGGCCATCCCGGAGAGCGCCTGAATGATCGGGTCATAAACGCGCTTGCTGGCGTAGGGACCGGTTTCGCCGACACCGTTAATCGACAGATAGACCAGTTTCGGGTTACGCGCCATCACCGCTTCGGCGCCGAAACCCAAGCGCTCAATGGCGCCGGGCCGGAAGTTTTGGGCGAACACATCGGCACGCTCGATTAAACGCCAGAGAATATCCGTCGTCGCCGGGTTTTTAAGGTCGAGGGCGATGGCTTGCTTGCCGCTGTTACAGGCGATGTAACTGGGCGCGAAGCCAGGCGATTTCTGGCGAGAGCGACGGGTCACGTCGCCGCTGAGGGCTTCGACCTTAATTACCTCGGCGCCCTGGCTGGCCAGGGTTCCCATCGCCGCCGGGCCGGAAACCACCTGGGTCAAATCAACCACGCGAATACCGCTGAGCGGGCCGGCGGCCGGGGGATGNGCTGGGGTCATGGCGTGTTCACCTCGCGGGCTTTTTGATAGATCGGCATCGCCGCCACAGTGTCGCGGTAGGCGGCGAGCCGGGGCGGCAAATTCAAATGGTAGCCGACCGCCCATTCCANACAGGTCATCATGAGAATGTCGACGCCGCTTAAACTGTCGCCCAACAGCAGGGCTTGCGGCCGGTCNGGCAGGCGGTCGGCGGCGACCAACGCCATNCGCGTGAAATATTCCCGCGCCACCGNGTTGGCTTGTGGCGCGTCGCCGTAAATCTCGGGCAGGCCGTAATGGCGGCGCAGCACATAGAGCGAGGTGGCGTCCAATTCCATGGTGATGAAGGACATCCATTCGAAGTAACGCGCCCGCGCCGCCGGCGTGCGTGGGACCAGAGGCGCTTGATCGCCGTCGTAGGTTTCGCCGAGATAGGTGACGATGGCCGCGCTTTCGGAAACGGTCAGCGCGCCATCTTGCAAGGTCGGCACCTTGCCGGCGGCGTTGACCGCCTGGTAGCGGCCGCTTTGAGCTTCCGGTGATCGGGTGCGGATCGCCTCGCTGCGATAAGGCAGGCCCAAATGCAGCAGCGCCCAATGGGCGCGCAGNGTGCGGCTGGTGCCGACTCCCCACAATANGCGGTCGTTGGTCGCCATCGTCCCGCGCCCTCGACGCTCACACCGTCAGCAGGGTTGACCCGGTCGTCTGGCGCCCTTCCAAGGCACGATGGGCATCGCCCACATCGCGCAGTGCGAAGGTTTGATTGACCTCGATCTTGACCCCNTGGCGCACCGCCTCGAACAGGGGCGTGGCGATGCTTTCGGTCAACGCCGGGGTGGCCGTGTGGGGGGCCAAACCGGGGCGCGTGAAATACAGCGCCCGCGCCGCCAGGGCCGTGCCCGGCACCGCCGGCGCCGCGCCCGAGGCGTTGCCGAAGGAAGCGAAAACGCCAAACGGCGCCAAGCTGGCCAGCGAGCCCTCGTAGGTGGCCGCGCCAACACCGTCATAGACCACCGGCACGCCGGCGCCGTCGGTGATCTCCATCACTCGCNCGGCGAAATCCTCGGTGCTGTAGTTGATGGTGTGGTGACAGCCATGGGCCTTGGCGATGGCCGCCTTCNCGTCGCTGCCGACGGTCCCGATGACGGTCNCGCCAAGCTGGTTCAGCCATTGGCANATNATCAGACCGACGCCGCCGGCGGCGGCATGGAACAGCACGGTTTGGCCGGCTTTGACCGGAAACGTNTTNGTNATCAGATAGGACGCGGTGAGGCCNTTCAGCATCATCGCCGCCGCTTGTTGATCGGTGATGTCGTCGGGCAGGGCGATCAATCGGCTGGCCGGGTACAGCCGCGCCTCGGCGTAGGATCCCGGCGGCCCCATGACATAGGCCACCCGGTCGCCGGGTTTGACGTTGNCGACATCGGCGCCGACCGCCTCGACCACACCGGCCGCCTCCATGCCGATGGAACTNGGGAATTTCACCGGGTATTTGCCGGAACGCTGATAAATGTCGATGAAGTTNAAACCGACCACGGTTTGGCGCACCAGCGCCTGCCCCGGGCCGGGNGCCTCAAGGTTGATCTCTTGCCATTGCATGACTTCGGGGCCGCCGGCTTCCTCGACGATGATGGCGTGGGTCATGGATTTTGGTCCTTTTGATGGGGCGGNAAGAGCGCCGCCGGGGGGCCTCGGCCGGTCTAAACCAGGCCCAGTTCGTGGGCTTTGATCTGAACCGCTAGNTATTTGGAGTAAACCCGGCATTGCGAGAACGCGCCGCCCGTGAACCACAGGCCGCGTTGGCCGGTGCGCATCCACATGTTGGTCAGTTCCTGGGTGTCTTCGCCATAGCCCCAGACTTGCNCGACNCGGCCGGCGACATCGTCGCCGAACAGCTTTTCGACCATGTGCATCTGGCCCTTGTAGCCGGTCGCCAAAACGATNAGTTCGGCGTCTTTGCGGCCACCGTCCTTGAGGACCGCGCCATTGGCGTCGAAGTGTTNGATGTCGTGGTATTGCATCAGTTTGACGCGGCCATCGACGATCAATTCCGAACAGCCGACGTTGAAGTAATAGCCGCCGCCGCGGTTGCGGTATTTCAGCGGCCAACCCGTGCCATTCTCGCCGAAATCAAGGCGGAAACCGGCTTTCTCCAAGCCATCCAGCAAGGGACGGTCAATCTCGCGCACCTTGTCGGTGATTTCCTTGTGGGCCAGTTTCAAGAGCGGCAAGGGGATCGAGGCGTTGATCAGGTCGCGGTCGTCCATCGACGGCCCCTCGCCGACATAGATNCCGTCATAAAGCTGGGCNGACGGCTCGACATTGATGATCAGGGTCGGGCTGCGCTGGACCATCGTCACATCGGCGNCGTTNCCTTGTAAATCCTGGCAGATGTCATGGGCGCTGGTNCCGGTGCCGAAAACCAGGACCTTGCGGTCGCGCCATTCNTGGCCGTCGCCGAATTGGCTGGAGTGCAGCACCTGGCCCGTGAAATTGGAGAGGCTGGGAATATCCGGCAATTTCGGCGTACCGCTGACGCTGGTCGCCATCACGATATGGCGCGGCCGCATTTCGCGAGTGCCGCCGTCGGCGGTTTCGATGGTGGCCACCCAATGGCCGCCGGCTTCGTCCCAGCGGGCGCTGGTCAAAGTCGTCTCGGTCCAGAAATTGATCTCCATCGCCTCGACGTAGAATTCCAGCCAATTGGCGATTTTGTCTTTCGGGATATAGGTCGGCCAGCCCTTCGGGAAGTTCAGATAGGGCATGGTGTTGGAAGTAATCTGATTATGCAGTTTGAGCCCGTGATAGCGCAGGCGCCAGTTGTCGCCGATGCGTTTCTCGCGGTCGATCACCAAGGTGTCGAGCCCGAGTTGGCCAAGGCAAGCCGCCGCGCTGAGCCCGGCGTGGCCGCCGCCAACCACCAAAACGGCCGGGTCGCGGTCGGTGAACTTGGCTTTGTCTTGGCGTTGATCGAGCCAGTTAGGGCCGTGGAAATTGCGCTGAAACGCGGGTTCCTGGCGGCCCTCGCGAATGGTTTCCTCATCATATCCGTCGATATGGCGCAGCGCCGTCAGCAGAGACCAAAGGCGCGCCGGTTGGCCGCTCTCCTCGCCGTCCAGGCGAAACCGCAGCAGCCCCTCGCAACGCCCCACCTCGGTGGCGAAGGTGACAATCGCCTCGACCACCTGGGCGCCGGCCCGCGCCACCTGCCGCGGTGGGCAGCGAAGCGGATCGAGGGCAAAGGTTTGGGCGCCGCGCGGGCGCGCGCCGGTCAGCAGTTTTTCCGCGATGGCGTCGGCGCCGCTGACGGTCTCCATATCCCACGAAAAAGCGACAATGTCGCGCCAATGGCTGTCATCCTCGAACAACGCGGCCAGCGCCACCGCGTCTCCCTCGGCGAGGCGGGCGTTAAAGGCGGCCAACCAGCTTTCGGCCAGGCGGGCGGGCATGTTTTCATAAGCGTCGGGCATTGGACTCTCGTGCGGTCAAACCAAGGGCGGCGAGGCTACTCTGACAGGATCAATCGGCGGCCGCTTCGGCGCCGGTTTTGGTGAGCACGAACCCGTCATAGCCGTTTTCGACAACCTCGTCGCAAATCGTCCGATAGCGGTCCATGCCGCCGGCGTAGGGCATGAAGATACGCGGCTTGCCCGGCACGTTGGCGCCCAGGTACCAGGAGTGATTGGCCTGCGGCAAAAGGGTGGCGTCGGCCGCCCGATTGACCTCGGCGATCCAGTCGTCGGCGCGGTCCTCGGTGGTTTCGATGGTGGCGTGGTCGTGTTCGCGCATGTGGCGGATGCAATCGGTCACCCAATTGACGTGCTGCTCGATCGCCACCGGCATGTTGCACAGCACCGACGGGCTGCCCGGGCCGGTGAGGGTGAACAAATTCGGGAAACCCGGAATTTGCAAGCCGAGATAAGTGCGCGGCCCGGCATGCCAGGCGTCTTTCAAGGTGCGCCCGTCGCGGCCGGTGATATCGATCTTCAACATGGTGCCGGTCATCGCGTCGAAACCGGTGGCGAAGACGATGATGTCGAGCGGGTATTCCCGGTCGCTGGTTTGGATGCCGTTGGCGGTGATGCGCTCAATGGGGGTCGCGCGCAAATCGACCAACGAGACATTGTCGCGGTTGTAGGCCTCGAAATAATGGGTGTCGATGGGCGGCCGTTTGGCCGCGAAGGGATGGTCGATATCCGACAGCACCCGGGCCGTTTCCGGATCCTTGACGACCTCGCGGATCTTGTTCTTGAGGAAGTCGGAGGCGGTGTCATTGGCCTCCTTATTGGTGATCAGGTCTTGAAAAATCGCCCGGAAACGTAAGCCGCCGGTTTCCCAGGCGTGTTCGTACAGGGCGTGCCGGCGGGCCGGGTCGACGTCCAGGGCGGGGGTGTCGGAAATGCGGAACGGGTGACCGTTGGGCGTGGTCTGCACAACCTCGCGGATCTGGTCATGCTCGCTGCGCATATATTTTTTGAATTCCCCACTCAGCGGGCCGTTGCGCGCCGGGATGCTGTAATTGGCGGTGCGCTGGAAAACGGTCAAATGGCCGGCGGTCTCGGCGATCACCGGGACCGCTTGAATGCCGGTCGAGCCGGTCCCGATCTGGCCGACCCGTTTGCCGCTGAAGTCGACGCCCTCATGGGGCCAGCGGCCGGTGTGGTACCAATCGCCGGCGAAATCGTCACGGCCCGGGATATTCGGCACATTGGCCGAGGACAGGCAACCGACGGCGGCGATCAAATAGGTCGCTTGAAAACGTTCGCCCGCCTCGGTCTCGACCGTCCAATCCTGTTTCGTGTCGCTATAGTGGGCGGCGGTCACGCGGGCGTCGAATTGCATGTCGCGTTTCAGGTCGAAACGGTCGGCGACATGATTCAAATAGCGGCGAATCTCGGCGTGTCCGGGATAGCGTTCCGACCACTCCCATTCCTCCAACAATTCCTTTGAGAAGAAATAGGCGTAGGAATGGCTTTCACTGTCGCAGCGGGCGCCGGGATAACGGTTCCAGTACCAGGTGCCGCCAATACCGCCGCCAGCTTCCAGAAGCTTGACGTTCAGCCCGAGTTTGTCGCGCAGGCAATGCAATTGATAGAGGCCGGAAAAACCGGCGCCGATAATGATCGCGTCATAACGCGCGACGGTGCTTTGAATTCCTTCAGGCATCGTTACTACGTCCCCTGGTGTCAATAAGCGGGCGGATCGTCGGTCGAACCTTAAGCCCCTAGGATAACGAAAATCGGGCGCGAGCGTCTAGTCGCCTCGCCCCATTGTCGTCGCTTAGCCGATTTTCGAGGATAGGCCGCCGTCCACCGGCATGATCAGGCTGGTGATATAACTGGCCTCGTCGGAGGCCAGGAAAACCGCGGCATTGGCCACGTCCCAGGCGGTTCCCATGCGGGCCAGCAAGGGCACCCGAGCATCGCGTTCCTGGCGGATCACGTCACGTGCGACATTCCGCTCGCTGGCGCGCCGCTCAATCGCCATCGGCGTGTCGATCAATCCCGGCAGAATGGCGTTGCAGCGAATGCCGTATTCGGCGTTCTCCAAGGCGATGTGATGGGTCATCGTGTTGATTGCGCCTTTGCTGGTTTTATAGGCGATGCCGGAGCGGGCGTTGAGTTCGCTGCGGGCGCAGATCGAGGAAATCGAGGAGATATTCAAAATCACCCCGCCGCGCTGTTCGCGCATCACCGGCAGGACATGTTTGCAGGTCATGAACATGCCCTTGAGGTTCATCGCCATCAGCTCGTCCCAGACATCGGCGTCCATGGCGGCGGTGTCGCGGTCGCCTTGGGAGCGGCCAACGTTGTTGTGCAGGATGTCGATCCGGCCGAACCGCTCGACACAGGTGGCGGCGATCGCTTGGCAGTCCGCCTCGCGAGTGATGTCGGCGGCCAGCACCGCCGTCTCGCCGCCCTCGGCGGCGATGGCGTCGGCGGTTGCCTCGGCCCGTTCGCGGTCGCGGTCGACCAGCAGAACCCTGGCGCCCTCCTGGGCGAAACGCAGGGCCGTCGCCTTGCCATTGCCAAGGGTTTCGCCCGGTTGCTGGCCGGCGCCGACGACGATGGCGATTTTGTCTTGCAAGCGCATGGGAAAGTCTCCTGGAGAGGCGCGGTGCGCGCGGATTAGGGCCGGCCGGCGTGGGGTACGTCGACCTGGCAGATATCGATCCGGCCGGTGCGCGCGGCCGCCACCGCCGGTCCGGACCCGGTGTTGGTGCAAATAAACAGGGTGCGGCCATCGGCGCCGCCGAGCATGCAGGCATAGGCGCCGCGGTCGCCGGTCGAGATACGGCGGTCGATGGTGCCGTTGGGTTTGACCCGCGAGACCTGGTTGGCGCGCGGGTCGGCGACCCACACCGCGCCCTCGGCGTCTAGGCAGATGCCGTCCGGGAAGCCGTCGCCGAGATCGGCGAACACCCGCCGGCCGGACAGGGTGCCATCACCGGCGATGTCGAAGGCGGTCAGCCGCCGGCCGTAGGTTTCGGCGATAATCAAGGTGTCGCCCTCGGGGGTGATCACCGTGCCATTGGGAAACATCAAATCGCCGGCCGCCACACTGGCCCGGCCATCGGGGCTGACGCGCACCAGATTGGTGCCGGCCGGCGCCTCGCCGGCGCGGTGGTCGAAGCCGAAATTGCCGACATAGGCGCCGCCGCGGGCGTCAACCACCATGTCGTTGCACCAATGGCGGGCGTGGGCCGCGAGGTCGCCATGGACGGTCAGCGCGCCGGGCCGGTCGGCGGCGTCGGCGATCATCAGCTTTTGGTCGGTCATCGAGACCACCATCAAGCGACCGTCGGGGGTCCAGCCCAGGCCCGAGGGCTGGCCCGGCACCCGGGCCATGGTCTCGCGCCGGCCGTCGAGGTCGAGGGCGACCACCTCATGGGCATAGAAATCGGACAGCCACAGCCGCCCGTCATGCCAGCGCGGACCTTCGGGAAAGGTCAAATCCTCGAGCAGCGAGGTGAGCGTAGTCATAGGCCACCGTCCTTTCGTTCGGGAAACGGAAAGCGGGTGAGATAGGGCGCGTATTCCGGCTCGACATCGATCTCCAGGCTGGCCAGCACCCGCACCACGCCACAGTAAAAGCCGATGGTGAGGATCAGATCGACCAATTCCTCATGGCTGAGATGGCGTTGCAATTCCTCGACGGTCGCCGCCGCCGCGCCGCCGGCGACCATTTCACGGGCCGCTCGCAGCACCGCGGTATCGAGCGGCGGCAGGCCGCCGGCCCCTTCGCCCCGGTCGGTCTCNGCCGAAATGGCGTGGATGTCGGCCTCGCTGACGNCGAATTCATCGAGGCCCAATTTGGTGTGGTGGGAATACTCGTAGTCGCTGCGGGCGAGATAGCCGACCTGGATGATGGCCAGTTCGCGCAGCCGCATGTCGAGCGGCGAGCCATAGCGGATATGGCGCGCCAATCCGCCAAAAGCGCGCGCCATGCCGGGGCTGTTGACCATCGCCCGGGCCAGCGCGATGGGCCGATTGAGGAGGTCCTTGTCACCCTCGGCCAGATCGTCGACGTCGAGATAGGGAATTCGCGCCATCTGTTCGCTCCCGTCGGCCGGCGGTGGGGCCGGCGCGCTTTTCGGTGAAATCCNTCAGAGCCGAAATCATGGCGGCAAAGGCGGCGACGCGCAATGGGCCGGCGNNNGCTCGGACCGTCTCTNGCCGNGCCGTCATTTGGAAGCGCGCCGGCGGCTCACCCCNGGTCCGACCCCTGGGCCAGNAGAAAGTCGAGGGCGGTCCGATTAAACACCGCCGGTTGTTCGATGTTGATCAGATGGCCGGAATCGGCGATTTCGGTGAACCGCGCGCCGGCGATACGCGCGGCCATGGCNCGGCCGATTTCGGGCGGGGTCAGGCTGTCATGTTCGCCGAAAATCAACTGTGTTGGCACGGTGACAGTTTCCAAGGCGAGGGCCTTATCGTGTTCGGTCGAGGATTCAATCGTCTTGATGTAGCTGTCCTTGTGCAGGCGCTCCATGCTGGCCACCAGGCGCTGGTAATGGGCTTCCGGCGCGTTCGGGCCGATCAGGGTCTTGGCGACCACCGGGGCGATGTCCTTGGGTTCCTTGCCGCCTTCTTTCAGGGGTTTCAGGCGCAGTTCGACAAAGCGTTGGCGTTCCGGCTCGCTCAGCCGCTTGAAGCCGGCGAAGGTGGCGACCAGTAAGAGTGATTTCACCCGGCTGGGGTACATCCGGTAAAAATCCTGGGCGATCCGGCCGCCCATCGACAGCCCGCANAGATGGGCTTNCTCGGCCCCGAAGTGATCGAGNAGGCCGAGCAGATCGCGGGAGAAATCCTCAAAATCGAGGNGGCCGGCGTAATCGTCGCTGTCGCCATAGCCGCGGGCGTCCCAGGCGACGGTGTGAAAATGCGGCGCGAAGGCTTCGACCTGCTCGGTCCAATTGCTGCGGTTGCCNCCGATCCCATGCATCAGCACCAACAACTCGCCGTCGCCGGCGTGGTCGATGCAGATCTTGGGATTTTCGAGGATNCGTTCGGTTTTGATGCTGGTCATATTGCCCTCGTCAGACTGAAGCGGCGCCGGTGAATTTGCGTGACAATGGATTGATAACCGCCTTCTCGCCAAGCCAAAACACCAGGACGATGGCCAGACAGGTGGCGAAAACGGTGCCGGCGTCNGCCAGCGATTGGGCTTGTTGCAGAAGAAAGCCGAGNCCGCTCTCGGTCCCGAATAACTCGGCCACCAAGGCGATCTTCCAGCCCACCCCATAGGCGATGCGGAGGGCCGAAATCAAATAGGGCATCAGCAACGGCAAGGTGATTTTGAACAGCACCACCAGCCGCCGGCGGGTNAAGCTGCGCGCCATCTCAAGGATTTCGGCGTCGATCTCCTTCAAGCCTTCCGACAGGTTGACCAGGCAGAANGGCGTNAGGATCATCACCATCACAAAGATGATCGTGCCATGCGACGGGCCGAACCAGATGATCGCCAGGATCGCCCAGCCGACGGAAGGAAAGGAATTCAGGAATGGCTTGATCCGTTCATGGACGATGACCTCGGTGATCGGCAACCAGCGCGGCAGGAACGCCAGCACGGCGCCCAGCGTCACCGCGATCATCACCGCCACCACCACCCGCGCGCTGCTGGCCACCACATGGCCGAGATAAAGCGGATCGGTGAACAATTCCCAGATACGGGTCGCGACCAGCCCGGGGCCGGGCAAAAGAAACTCCGGCATGTCCAGCGCGAACGCCCACCAGATGGCCACCGCCAGGACCACCAGGCCGTCGGCGGTCAACCGCGGCAGCCAACGCCGGCGGGCGCGCGCCTCAGGCGGTGCCATGATGGCGCGCCAGAACCGCTTGGATGGGCTGAAAAATGAAGCGGTCGGTTGAATAGACAAAGGCGATGATGACGACGATCACCGCCAGCACCAAGGGCATATCGAAATCCTGTCGGGCGAGGTTCAGCATATAGCCAAGCCCGGTGTTGCCGCCGAACAATTCGGCCGTCAGGGCGACCTTCCAGGCGACCCCGAAGCTGATCCGGATGGTCGCGAAAATGAACGGGTAGAGGGAGGGCAGAATGACCAACCAGAAGCGTTGGCCCGGCGCGCGCGCGAAACTGCGCGCCATTTCCAGGATTTCGCGGTCCAGATTGGCCAACCCCTCGGCCATATTGATGATCGCGAAGGGCACCAGCACCAGCGAGATCACGAACACCACCGTGACGTCGGAAATGCCGAACCAAATGATCGCCAGGAAGGTCCAGCCGACGCCTGAGAAGGAATTTAAAAACGGCGTGACGCGGTCCTGAATGGCCGGGCGGAACAGGCCCATGTAATGGGCCAGGAAAGCCAGCGCGCTGCCGATCACAAAGGAAATGCACACCGCCGAAATGATGTGCGCAAAGGAGTACAGCATGTGGCCGATTTCGTGGACGTCGGAAAACATCGCCAATAGACGCGCCGACACCGCCCACGGGCTGGGCATGACATAGCTTTCCACCGTCGCGCTAAACGCGGCCCACGCCCCCAGGAACACCAGGGTGAAGAGGTGGGCCGCGCCTCGCGGTGTCGACCAGGCGCGCGTCAGCGCCGAGATCCGCATAATCTAAGAATTGCGCGGTCGGATCACTCCGTGATCGCGTGTTTCCAGATCACGGCGTTGACGTCGGGCACCTTTTTCAAAATGCCCATCTCCTTGGACATGGTCCAAACCGTGGTCATCGCCTTTTTGTCGGCTTCGCTGACGACACCGGGGAAATAGGAATAGTCCTTCAGCCAAGCCTTGAAATAGTCGGCGGTGATTTTCGCCGTCTGTTTGGCGATGGCCGCGCCCACCTGGTCGGGATTGTTGACCGCGTATTGCACGGACTCGTGCAGCATGCGGTTGAATTCCTTGAAAGCTTCCGGGCGGGCCTTCAGTTTTTCGGGATAGGTCACATTGACGGCCGACAAGGTGTCGGCGCCGAACAGCTCGAAATTGTCCTTGCTGGTCCAGGTCAGCACCCGATAGTCGCCGCTGTTGCGGGCCTTGTAGGCCTGCGAATGGATCAGCGTGGCGGCATCGACATTACCGGTCTCCAGCGACGTCAGCAGGGCCGGCGCCGGGATTTGAACCCATTCGTAATCGCCGCCTTTGTATGAGACGTTGATCCCGTGCTTCTTCCACAGGGCGATGCGGATCCAGGTGGTGCCGGTGGCGCGCAGCGAATAGCTGCCAATCTTTTTGCCTTTGAGGTCGGCCAGGGTTTTATAGGGGCTGTCCTTTTTGACCCAGATGCCGGCGCCCTCGCGGCCCGGCGCCGAACGCAGCGCCGAGGATAGCACGACCAGGTCCAAGCCGCGCTTCTTGGCGAAGGGGATGGCCATCACGGCGTTCATGATGACGTCGTATTTCTTCGCCGGCGTCGAGGAGATGAGCGCCGGGATCTGTAGCGCGCTGGCCTCGATCTCGATCAGGTCCGAGGTCACTTTCCCGCTTTTGATGCCATATAAAATGCCCTCTAGCGCCGGGTCCGCCAGATAGGCGTAGGAAATCTTTTCCTTGGCAGCGGCCTGTGACAAACCAGCGAGGGCGGCGACCATCGCAACCCCCGCGAGCTGAGCCACGCGGCCCAGAAGTGAACGTTTTTTCATAAGTTTTCCCTCTTTTCCGGTCCGCCGGAGGTTTCCGCCGTCAATCGGCGGCGCCATTTCCAGCGCTCTCCTCGAGTTGACGAAACAGCGCTATCAGATGTTCCTTGCGCCGCGCCAGGGTGGGCGAATTGTCGAGGTCGCGCGGCCGCGCCTCGTCTAAGGTTAAGGTCTCCAGCACATGGGTCGGTTTGTTCGACAGTAACAGGATGCGATTAGCCAGCACCAGGGCTTCTTCGACATCGTGAGTCACGAAGATCACGGTCTTGCCGGTTTGCTCCCAGATCCGGATGATTTCGGCGCGCATGCGCCGCCGGGTGTTGAGGTCGAGGGCGGAGAACGGCTCGTCCATCAGGATGATTTCCGGATCCACCGACAAGGCGCGGGCGATCGCGACGCGTTGGCGTTCGCCGCCGGACAGCATGGCCGGGTATTTCTCCATGTCGTTGCCAAGCCCGACAAGCGACAGTAGGTCTTTCGCCTTTTCCCGCATCTCGGCCTTGGCCATGCCTTCGAAGCGCAACTCCATGCCCAAAATGACATTGCCAAGCGCGTTACGCCACGGCACCAGACGTGGCGATTGAAAGACATAAGCCAGTTTGCGCCAGCCCTCGGCCGGCGGCAGGCCGGTGACCTTTAGGTCGCCGCCGTCGGGGGGCAGAAGATCGCCCATTAGCCGCAGCGAGGTTGATTTGCCGCAGCCGCTGGGACCGAGGATGCATAAGAATTCGCCGGCGCGGACCTTAAAGCTCAGTTTGTCGTAGATCGTTTCGGCGCCGAAGTTCAGCCGCACGTCATCGAACTCAAGAACGCTTTCCAACATATCTTGTCTTGCCTTTCCGCGGGCCGGGATGGTCCGTGCGGGCGGTTTAGCCGCGCGCCAGGGGTTATGGGGCGACCAAGCCCATCTGCGCCAGCGCCGCGCGGCCCAACAGGCCAAGTGGGTTGGCCAGGGTCTCGAGGATTTCGAAGTGATTATAGTGCGCGCCGACCAGATATTGGCAAGGATGGCCGCGCGTCCGCAAGGCGTCGGCCAATTCCCGGCTCTGGCGCTGAAACTCGGGCGTGTCCAAAGCGCCGTGGGCGACCACAACCGGACAGGGGATGCGCGCCACATGGCGCATCGGGCTGAGCGCCTCGACGCTTTCGTCGGTGAAGGCGACATAGCCGCTGCGGGCCGATAAGCGCACCGGGGCCAGATCGTAGAGGCCGCTGCATAAAACTGCGCCTTTGACGATGTCCGCCGGGACGTCGTGGGCTGTTGGCCAGTCGGTGGTCAAGGCGACCGCCGCCATATGGGCGCCGGAGGAATGCGCGGAGACGAACAAACGATCGGGGTCGCCGCCCAGCCGTTCGGCGTTGCGCCAGGTCCAGGCGATGGCTTGGCGGGTCTGTTCGGCGATGGGCATCAAATCGCCGTCGCGGTCTTGAACCCAGTCGAAATCGATCACCACAAAACACGCGCCGGCGCTGACGAATGCTTCGGCGGCGATGGCGCTGTCATGGGCTTTGCGCGAGCGCCAGGCGCCGCCGTGAACGAATAGATTGATCGGCGCGTTGGGGCGGGTGGCGGGATACACGTCCAAAGCTTCGTTGGCGCCAGGACCGTAGGCGTGGCGCGTCGGCGGCCCTAAGCGGGCGCGGATGTCTTCGCTTAAGACGCCCCAGCGGCTGACGATCTGTTGCAGGTTGGCGGCATAGGCCGCCTGGTCGTAGGCGGCGTCCAATTCCGCCTGTGTCATGCCGTTCCACACCACGTGATCGCTGGGCGCGTTAACCATTGGTTCCATCCTTCCATTGCCGACCGCCGCTCGTTCAAAACCGACCGGGTCGACAGCCGCCGGGCGGGCTATTGAATGAAGCGGTGCATCCCGCCGTCGACCGGGATCACACAGCCGGTGATATAGCCGGCCAGCGGCGAGGCGAGAAAAGCAACCAGACGGCCGAACTCCTCGGGTTCGCCGAAACGACCGGCCGGGATGTTGGCGTCGATGAAGGCTTGCCGGCTGGCCTCGGTCGGGTGCAGGCGAGTCAAAATTTGCTCGGAGTTGATGCGCCCCGGGGGTACGCAATTGACGGTGACCCCGTCTTTGGCGACATCGCGCGACATGCCCTTGGCCCAGGCATGGGTGGCGGCGCAGCCGGCCAGTCCGGCGTTGGCGGTGAAAGGCTCTAGCACGCCGGTGACATGGATGATCCGACCCCAGCCGCGCGCCCGCATGCCGGCCAAAAAGTGATAGGTCAAGCGCCGGCCCATGGTGAATTTGAGCATCATCGCCTCATCCCACGCGGCTTCCGGCGCGTTCTCCGGCAGGGTCCGGGACAGGCCGGCGTTGTTGACCAGAATATCGACGCGGCCGAGATCGGCCAGCACCGTCTCGGCCAGGGCCGCCGGGCCGTTATCGTCGGTGAGGTCGGCCGGCACCACCAGCGGCGGCTTACCACCGGCGCCAGTGATCTCCTTGGCGAGGGTGCGCAGATTATCGGCGCGCCGGGCGCTGATCGCCAGTTGCGCGCCTTCGGCCGCCAGCACCCGAGCGATGCCAACGCCAATACCGGCGCTGGCCCCGGTGACCAGGGCGATTTTGTCGTCAAGTTGAAGGTCCATCGCCCCGCTCTCGTCTTTCGATTTGGCGCCGCTTGGGTGTCGCTGTTCGGTTAGGCCACTTCGCCGATCAGCATTTGCGGCGTGGTATTCGTGTAATTCGGGATATCGGCGAGCGCCGGCCCCATTTTCGGCATCGCCGCGTCCATCGCCGCTTTGTCGGCGAAGGTCATGGTGGCGATGGCGTAAAAGGCCGGCGGTTGGTCCGGCCCGCCGGCGACCCCTTTGGTCACCTGCGTGCTTTCCAAGTGTTCGCCAATGCACTCGCCGACCAAGGGCATGTGTTTGGCGAGGTAATAATCCATGTCGAAATGGGTGTCGTCACCCACCGGATAGAGAACTTGGATTGAGAGGGCCATGTCTTCCTCCTTTGACTGAAGTCAGGGGCGAACGCTAGCCGAGGCCGGTAGGCGGCACAAGCCGACGCCGGCCGGCCGGTCACTCGGCGCGCGGCGCCCGCAGGTGGTGGTAGCTGTAGACGCGGTTGGAATTGACATGAGCGACCCCGAAAACCTCGAAGGTTTCGCCATTGGCGGTGACGCTATGGCGGCCAACCAAAATTTCATCATTCTCATAAAACACCGTGCCATCGCCCATGCGCATGTCGGTGGTCAGCGCCCATTCGCGCGTCGCCGGTTTGTTCAGTTCGGTGCTATGCCACATAAAAATATCGTCAAGAACCACGTCGAGGTCGCTGAAATCCTTTTCATTCATCGCCTTTTGAAAGCCCTTCACAAAATCCAGCCACCCAATCCCCATGGTCCTGCTCTCCCGTTTCCTGTGATGCCATTGCTCGCCAGCCAGCGGTGGCGTAGTTTGCCTCTCCAGGGTCGGTCTTCCAAGGGACAAAACGATGAAGGTTGACGGGACAGCCTATCGCGCGATTTGGCGTGACGCGGCGACCGGCGCGGTCAGAGCGATCGACCAACGCTGGCTCCCCCATCATTTTCGGATCGCCGCGTTGGACAGTCTCGAGGACTTCGCCACCGCCATTCGCGACATGTGGGTGCGCGGCGCGCCCCTGATCGGGGCCACCGCCGCTTATGGCGTGGCCGCCGAGATGGCGCGTGACGCCAGTGACGCGGCGCTAGGGGAGGCTTATGGGCGGCTGATCGAGACACGGCCGACGGCGATCAATTTGAAATGGGCACTCGACCGCT
>NZLB01000002.1 GCA_002694075.1 Nisaea sp. | reverse complement strand
TGCACGGCGACGACCGAACCGGCGAAACTGCACATGGTGCCGAACGACTGAACCGCGATCATCGTCGGAAGCGCGATGCGTGTCTTGGTCTGCCACAATTCCTTCATGCGCGCTTCCCCGCCGCCGGCCCGATCACCAGCGGGCGCGTCGGGTTTACCTAAAGCCATAAGATAGGACAAAACGCCGGAAACTGGCGCAGGTTTTCGCGCGGCACCGAGCCATGGGCGGTCCCACCGGTCGCCATTATTGTGTATTCTCTACAAGATTACGCCTCGTTACCGCCAAGCCAAAGGAATGTTGATGCCCAAAGGTTATATGATCAGCGCGCACCGCCGCCTCGCCGACCCGGAAAAAGCCACCGCTTATCGGGCGCTGGCGATCCCGGCCCTGGAAGCGGCGGGGGGTAAATTCCTGGCCGCCGGCGGCCGGGTTGTCGCCAAAGAGAACGGTGTCCCCGAGCGGACNATTTTGATCGAATTCGCCAGCTTCGAGGCGGCCGTCGCCGCTTATGAGAGCGCCGCCTACCAAGCCGCCTTGGAAGCGCTCGGTGACGGCGCCGACAGAGATATTCGCTTGTTCGAAGGGGCTGAATAGGCTGGCTTNCGCGCGGCAATCGCACGCTCCCCGCCATCGNCTCACCGCCCCTATGGCGTCAGATAAAGGCTGCCGCCGCCCTGGCCGGTTTCAAGCCGCCGGTGTGCCGCCGCCNCGTTGGCGAGGTCGACGCCTTCTAAATCCGGTAAAACAAGCCTACCGGCGTCAAAGGTGGCGAACGCCGCCGCCGACATGGCCTGATATTCGGCNGGGTCGTTGATGTAGTGAAACAGGATCGGCCGCGTGATNGACAGGGATTTGGCCGCCAGCGCGGAGAGCGNGACGGGGTCGACGGCGCCCGATGACTGACCGAAGTTCACCAAATGCCCACGCAGGCGCAGCGCGGCGAGGGAGCTTTGGAAGGTTTTGGCGCCCACCGAATCATAGACGATGTCGACGCCGTTCCCCTGGGTGAGGTCGTGAATTTCTTCCGCGAAATCGTCTTGGTCATAAGTCAGGGCATGGGCGCAGCCATAATCNTTCGCGCGCGCGGCTTTTTCGGGTGTGCTCNCCGAGCCGATCACCCGCGCCCCGGCGGCCCGGGCGGCCTGGCATAACAGCCGTCCAACGCCACCGCTCGCGGCGGTCACCAGGATNGTGTGCTCGGGCCTCAGCGCCGTAACCTTGTCGATCAGCATTTGGACGGTGAGAAGGCGGGAGAAATTAGTCGCCACCAAGGCGTCGGAGAGCGTATCGGGAATCTTGACCGCCCGTTCACCGGGTAAAACACGGTGCGTCGCGTAGGCGCCGTAACCGCTGGTCACATAGACTATTCGATCGCCGATCTTGAAAGCCGCCGCGCCAGGGCCAACCGCCTCAACCACACCGGCGGCCTCAAGACCGGGAGTGCCGGGCAGGTCCAAAGTCTTGTACANGCCGGATCGAACGTAGATGTCGTGAAAATGAACCCCNATCGCGGTTTGGCGAATAAGAATTTCCCCGGGTCCCGGCGCTCCGACCTGGACCTCCGCAAGGCGNAAAACCTCGGCGTCGCCATATTCATGAAGGACAATCGCTTTGGGCATGATCGGGTCACCAAATGTTTGAGNGAGACCGCGTTTTGACACCGGCGCCGTGTTCTATCCAAGCGCGCCGGCCCAACCGCTAACCAGTCGCCATCGGCAAGGACGGGTCCATGGCCCATTCGCTCATCGAGTTATCGTAAATGGACAGCTTGGGAAATNCCAACTGGTACATGACAAAGTAGTTCAATGTCGCGGCGATGCCGCCACCACAGTAGTTGATGATTTCATGATCGGGCGTGACACCTGCTTNATCTAAAAGGCGCCGCGCTTTTTGGGGGGAGACGATCTCTCCGCTCGCCGGTTCCACGAACAGATGGAACGGGATATTCTTGCTGTTGAGGATATGGCCGGGGCGCCCGTATCGTGGGTTTTGCCCAAGATGAATGTCCTCGGTTAACGCNTTGAGGAGNGTTTTGTCGCCATCCTNGACAGCCTTCAGAACACCTTCTTTGTCCACCGATAGGGCCGGGCTGGGTCTCACCGGCAATTCCGCGCTCGGGAACACGGTTNTTTCGCGATCGACGGGCAAACCCAATTTCAGCCAGGCGTCGAAACCGCCGTTCAAGATACTGACCTTTTCATATCCCAGAAGATGCAGCATCCACCAAATCCGCGTCGCCCATTGCACGCCNTTCCGNGAATAAAGAACAATGTGATAAGGCGCGCCGACGCCTATCCGTTCAAAGCGTTCGGCAAGGNNGGCGAGATCGGGCAGNGTGAAGCTATAGGGGCTGTNCGCCTCCGATAGGTCGTTTTGGAGGTNCAAAAAAGCGGCACNNGGNATATGAGAGGCCGCGTAACCGGCCAGGCCCGAGCCAACCTCATAGGGTTTTGACGGATGGTCGTCGGTATAGTGGAGATAGGTCGTGCAGTCATAGACCCTGACCCCCGGNTCGCCGAGCCGATCCTTCAGCCAGGCGCAGTCGACAATCGCCTCGGGATGCCTCCACTGGCCGTCAAGGTTTGGGTCTGCAGGGTTTTTGGAAATTTCGCGCACGTTAGTTCCCTCNCGCCATGGCNATCAAAAAGCGGTCNTTGGGGNGGCCAGCCTTAGCTGGCGCCAAGCATTTCATCGGCGATCTTCTCGGCGGTCATGATGGTTGGAAAATTGGTGTTGGCGCAGGGCACCACTGGGAAAATCGAGGCATCCACCACCCTTAAGCCCGAAACCCCCCGCACTCGGCCCTGATTGTCGGTNACCGCCATGGGGTCGTCGCCCNCCCCCATCCGACAGGTACANGACGCGTGCCAAACACCGACGGCGGCCCGACGGATGAAGGCCTCGGCCCGATCGTCATCTTCGCAGACCTCGTCGAGGGTGAAGTCTTCCATCAGATAATTTTCGATCAGATAGTCGCGCAAAACCTTCGGCCCATCCAGGAGCCTGGCNGCGATGGTCGTCAGGATCTTATTTTTGGTGGTGATCGCGCCGACTTGGCGCACCTTGTCGGAATAAGCCGCCGGAAACGGGTTGCTGGTCACCGCTTTCATCGCNGGGTCTTCAAACAACGGGGCCAGCCGGCGGACGGCGTCCATCAACCGGTCCAAGTCGCGCTTGTCGGACAAGAGATTGAAGTCGACCGAGGGCTCGTCATTCCAATTCGGTGAATTCAGCTTAACCTCGCCGGTTTCCGAGTAGGTCTTGTTGGTGAAGACCAACATGGCGCTGATTTGCTCTCCGACCTTGTGCCAAGAACTCTTGGCGTTCCCAATCACGAACATATCGCCCGCNGGCGCGCCGCCGATTTCCGAGGAGTAGCGCATGGCCAAATGCATATGTCGGCGCGACAGCTCGTTGCGGACCCGCGCCGACGGCTTCAGGAAAGAGGCGATGGCCACCGACGGATGGTCCATGAGGCGTTGNCCAACCCCGGGAAGGGCTTTGAGAACCGGAATCCCCATCTCGCGCAGATGGCCTTCGGGGCCGATGCCGGCGCGCAGCAGATGGGCCGGCGAGTGAATGGCGCCGGCCGATAGGATGATTTCCCGGCCCCTGAATTCCTGCGNTTTGCCGTTCACCAGCGNTTTCACCCCGACGCAACGCGTGTCCTCGAACACCAAGCCCGTGACCGCCGTTCGCGTGAATAGATGGAGGTTCGGCCGGGCGCGGACATCGGCGGTGAGATAGCCTATCGAGGCCGAGACGCGCTTTTCGTCCAGGTTGGATATCGTGATCGGGAAGAACCCATCCTCGAAAAAGCCGTTTTGGTCGGGCAGGTATTTGTACTCCGCCTTTTTGAAGGTTTCAAAAAGCGCCTTTGAATACCCCGACCAATGCGCCTCGGGCACGCGGCGCACAGGGATCGGTCCTTCCTTACCGTGCCATTCGTCGTCGAAATCCTGGTCGGTCTCCAGTTTTTTGAAATACGGCAGGACCTTGTCCCAGCCCCAACCGGCCGCGCCGCGAGATTCCCATTCGTCATAGTCGGTNGGGGCGCCGCGGTTGGCCATTTGNCCATTGATGGACGAACCGCCGCCGAGAACGCGCGCCTGCTCGTATTTACGCAAAGGCGGTTTTGGCGCGTCCTGGTCGTTATGGGAAATCACCTCGGTGGTGACACGTAGGTCGGACCAAACGAANCGATCGTTCAGATAGGCCGTGCCCGGATAGGAATCCAAAATCTCGGCGGGGACGTTGTCCGGCGGGGTATCCTCGCCCGCCTCACAAACCAAAACTTGATTGCTGCTNCGGGCNGAAAGGCGGTTGGCNAAGGCACTCCCCGCCGATCCGCCGCCCACNATGATNTAATCGAACTCCACGACAAGCTCCCCCCAAAAACGCNCCGATANGGCCCTGGGATTATTCCCTTATNCGACCATCAAAATGTCGTGCCGCCCTAAAAACAACTNATTTTGCGNGGGAACTTTCTTTTTGCGTCACAAGATCGCGGCCCATCGCCTTTTTGANCAAANNTGTGCGCCGGTGAAATCGAATTCTAAGAGGTTTTTCTGGCTCTTTTGTGGTGTCATAGACGACTTGCGGGCGGCCCCGCGCTTTACATCGCGGCCATATTTTCAAAGAGGATCCAGCAAATGGTGGCGCATTCAGACAATCAGGCGTGGCTCGATCTTGTCCATGAAGAGGCGTTGGAGCCGGATTTGCCGATATGCGATCCGCACCATCACCTGTGGGACCAAGTCTATAGCCGGGTGCAGCCACGTTATCTCATCGACGAGATCAGCGCCGACGTGAATGGCGGGCATAACATCGTTTCGACCGTGTTCATCGAATGTGGGGCGATGTTTCGGCAAGACGGCCCGGTGGCCTTCCGACCCGTCGGCGAAACCGAATTTGTGAATGGCATCGCGGCCATGTCGGCGGCCGGCCTCTACGGTGAGACCAAGGTCGCGGCGGGTATCGTTGGGACGGTCGATCTCAAATTCGGCGATATCGCCGGCGAGGTTCTCGACGCGCATATCGCCGCCGGCGGGGGTCGGTTCAGGGGTATTCGCTTGGCGGCGAGCCGGGACGACAGCGACGACATTATCAATCACCGCACCAATCCACCCGCCGGGCTCTTGCTGCGTGACGATTTTCGTCAGGGGTTTAAGCATTTGGCGCCGCGCGGTCTGACCTTCGAGGCGTGGTGTTACCACCACCAAATCCCGGAAGTGACCGATCTTGCGCGGGCATTCCCCGACACCACCATTATCCTCAATCATTTTGGCGGGCCGCTGGGCGCCGGCCCCTACGCGCACCGCAAAGCCGAGGTTTTCGAGGAATGGAAAGGCCACATCGACGAACTGGCGACCTGCCACAATGTGATGGCGAAGCTGGGCGGCCTGAATATGGAGGTCAATGGATTTGGCTGGGAAGACCGGGACCGACCGCCGACCAGTGACGCGCTGATGCAGGCCACCCGGCACTATTTCGACTATGCCATTGAGAAATTCGGGGTCGACAAATGCATGTTCGAATCCAATTTTCCGGTCGATAAGATGAGTTGCTCATTCACCGTGCTGTGGAATTCATTTAAGCGGCTGACCCAACAGTTCTCAAAGGATGAGAAAGCGGCGCTGTATCACGACACCGCCGTCAGGGTTTATAATCTATAAGCCGCCGTCGGGCTTCTCGGCGCGCTTAAATCGGCGCCGCCGCTGCCGTATCGGGGTGGAAAATATCGCTTATGGCGAGGCGCCGCGAGGTTAAGTGCTGGGCATGGCAATAGCGGCAGAAGGCCTCAAGATCGGCGGTGTTGTCAGCCACACCGTAAGTCCAGAAGTCCGGCCCCATGGTGGCGACGGCTTGCTCATAGGCTTCGGCGTACCACGGTGACATTTCACGATTGGCGGAACTTTCGGCGACGGCTTTCACCCGTGCCATGGCGCGCCGCCGCGCTTCTTCGAACAAACGATACACGGCGCCCGGCAGCGTGGGATGTTCCGCCACCACGGTCTTTTTGATGCCCAGGATATGCATTGGCGGGAAGATGTGCGTGCGCTTGAAATAGTCACGTTCCCACGGTCCCGCCGGATCCATTAATCGCAGTACCCGTTTGTCACCCGCCGCAAAGGCGCGCGGCGGCGCCGGCGCGAAAATCGCGTCCAACCTCCCTTCGAGGATCGCCGCGTTCAAACTGAGAGAGGGGCCCAGGGGTTGGAGGTCGACATGGCCGGGGATCTCAAGCTTCAGGCGCTCGACCCGGCCGGGCTCATTCAGCCCGCCGGTGCGGTATTTCAACGTGTCGACATCGACGCCGAACTCATCGGTCAAGATGCCGCGCACCCAAACCGCCAGGGTCATCCCATATTCGGGCACGCCGACAACGCGGCCCTGCAAATCCTTGGGCGTTTTTATGCCTGAATCGGCGTGCACATAAATCGCGCCATGGCGGAAGGCGCGGGATAAAAATATCGGCAAGCCGATATATTGGGATTCGCCGCGCGCGACTTGAACGAGATAGCTCGCGAATGACAATTCGGTGATGTCGAAACGCGCTTCGTTGACCGCCAGCGGAAAAAGCGTGCCAGGCGTTTCCGTCTGACACACGAGATCGAAACCCGCCAGTCCGAGACTGCCGTCCAGCACCGATTTGGCGCGATCATAATCCCAACACCCAAGCGTTAATTTCGGCGCCATCCCATACCCTCAGCCAATCACGGCGGCAGCATAAGCGCATTGGGGCGGGATCCGCCAGTGGGGCGCCAACGTTTCCGAATCAGCCTTTGATCATTTCAAAAAAGCGCGCCTCCAAGCGGGCGTCGTCGGCGAAAGCCCCTGTGAACCGCGAGGTTAGCGTCGCGACATTAGGTTTTTTGATGCCACGTGTCGTCATGCATTGGTGCTTGGCGTCGACCACGATCGCCACGCCACGTGGTCTCAGAACCCGCTCAATACATTCAACGATTTGCGCGGTCATGGTTTCCTGAGTTTGCAGGCGTCGGGCAAAAATCTCCACCACGCGCGCCAGTTTGGAGATCCCCACAACCTTGCCGTCGGGAATATAGGCCAGATGCGCATGGCCCAGGATGGCGACCATGTGATGCTCACAATGGCTCTCAACCGCTATGTCGCGCAACAAGACCATATCGTCGTAGCCGGACACTTCCTCGAAAGTGCGGCCAAGGACCGCGTCGGGGTCGGCTTCATATCCGGCGAAAAACTCCTCATAGGCGTCGACAACCCTTTTCGGGGTGTCGATAAGGCCTTCGCGTTCCGGGTCATCGCCAGCCCATTCGATAAGCGTTCTGACCGCGCTTTCGGCGGTTTGCCTAGAGGGTTTGGGCACGTTTTGTCTCTCCAATGCGGCTAAGGCTTTGAATGCCTAAGAATTTGGGTAGATCGATCAGGTGAGGGGTGCGACGTTATAACATACCACTGGATTAGTCTAGCATTTCCGCTTAGAGGACCGCCGTTTTATTGTTGCGTCTCAGCGGTTTATAGGGCGTCACCGGAACGCTTTGGGCCTTGCCCAAGCGGCGCGGCGGTCTGAATTCAGGTGTCATGGCCTTGGCGAGGGGCAAGGTTGGGCGCCAACATCCAAGGACCGGGCCGGCCCCCGGCAAAAATTAGTCCAAGCGGCACCGATCTAGTGCCGGGATAAA